>JAWKYB010000012.1 GCA_041396705.1 Alphaproteobacteria bacterium | reverse complement strand
GCTGCCGCACGAGCTGAGCGGCGGCCAGCGCCAGCGGGTGATGATCGCGATGGCGCTGGCCAACGACCCCGACATGCTGATCGCCGACGAGCCGACCACCGCGCTCGACGTCACCATCCAGGCGCAAATCCTCGACCTGCTGCGCGACCTGAAGCGGCGCATCGGCATGGCGGTGGTGTTCATCACCCACGACCTCGGCATCGTCCGCGCCTTCGCCGACCGGGTCTATGTGATGAACGAGGGCCGGGTGGTGGAGCACGGCCCCACCGGCGCGCTGTTCGCCCATCCGCGCGAGCCCTATACCGCGATGCTGCTGGCGGCGGAGCCGACCGGCCGCAAGCCGCCGCCGCCGGCCGACGCGCCGCCGGTGATCGAGGGACGCGGAATCGACGTGACCTTCCGCCTGCGCGGCGGCCTGTTCGGCGGCGCCGGCCGCGAGATCCGCGCGGTCGAGCAGGTCTCGATCGCCGTGCGCGAGGGCCAGACCCTCGGCGTCGTCGGCGAGAGCGGCTCCGGCAAGTCGACGCTGGGCCGCGCGCTGCTGCGGCTGCTGCCCAGCCGCGGCCGCATCCTCTATGCCGGACAGCCGATCGAGGGGCTGGACGAGCGCCGGATCAGGCCGCTGCGGCGCGAGATGCAGGTGGTGTTCCAGGACCCCTACGGCTCGCTGTCGCCGCGGATGACGGTGGGCGAGATCGTCGCCGAGGGCTTGCTGGTGCACGACCCGGCGCTGGGCCGCCGCGCGCGCGAAAGGCGGGTCGCCGAGGCGCTGCGCGACGTGCAGCTCGACCCGGCCATGATCCGGCGCTATCCGCACGAGTTCTCCGGCGGCCAGCGCCAGCGCATCGCCATCGCCCGCGCGCTGATCCTGCGGCCCCGGCTGATGGTCCTGGACGAGCCGACGTCGGCGCTCGACCGCTCGGTGCAGAAGCAGATCGTCGAGCTGCTGCGCGACCTGCAGGCCCGCCACCGGCTGACCTACATCTTCATCAGCCACGACCTCGCCGTGGTCCGCGCCCTGGCCGACACGGTGATGGTGATGAAGGACGGCAGGGTGGTCGAGGCCGGGCCGACCGAGGCCATCTTCGAGGCGCCGGCGACCGACTACACCCGCGCGCTGATGACCGCAGCCTTCCGCTATACCCGCGCCGACGCCTCGTCCGCTTGAACGCGGCGATTTTCGCAGCCACGATGAACCGGTTGCGGCGGTCGTGCGTCCAAGCCACATCCGAAGTCACCGCCTGTGGAGCATCCTTCGTCATGTCGAAACCATCCCGCGCCGCCTGCCTGGCCGCCGCGCTGCTGGCCGGCGCCGCCGCGACGGCGCACGCCGCCGAGCCCGCGCCGGCGTCGCCGATCCTGTGCTTCTCCAGCTTCGCCCGGCTGGGCGCCGACGCCGGCGGCGCCGCCGTCGAGGGCACGATGCGCGCGATCGCGAGCGACGGCCGCATTCTCGCGGTCGACCAGCTCGGCCCCGTTGCCGCCCTCGCCGCAACCGGCTTCTTCCTGCAGCCGATGTCGACGCCCGAGATCGTGGCGGCGCAGCTGGCCGGCGCGACCGAGACCGGCGCGGTCGTTCCCGCCGACCAGGTCGCCCGGATCGCCGGCCTGATCGAGGAGGCCCGCCAGGGCCAGGTGCTGGTGACGGCGCCGCCTGCCCCGCCGACCGGCCAAGGCATCGCCACGCTCGGCTGCTATGCGCCGGCCGCGGACGGCACGCTGGAACACATCCCGGTGCAGGTCACCGGCGATGCTTCCGCCCGCATCAACAACGAGGCGGGCCTGGTGCTGGCGAGCGAGCTGGCCGCGCTACTCGGCGCGCGGACCTTTCGGCCGACTGAACCGCTGGCCGGGTCTGCGAACGCCTGCTAGCCTGCCGCCGCGCCGCGACCACGGCGACAGGCAGCGGGAGTGTTTCCATGACCGGATCCGCTGTGGGGCGGGCCGCTCGGCGTCGTCCTGTTGGGCCGACAGGCGCCGCCCAGGCCGGCCAGCCGGTGAAGGGCGACGACGACCGTACCGAGCGACTCGGCTTCGAATGCACGGAGTGCATCGTCTTCGGCAACGCCCTCGGCGCCGAGTTGGTGATGTCCTATGCCAACCGGCCGGAGGGCTGGAACGTGTTCCCGGTCGCCTACCCGGTCGACCTGAACGGCGACGGAGTCGACGAGTATGTCGCCCAGATCATCGACGGCTACTGGTGCGGCACCGCCGGCTGCAGCACCTGGGTGCTGAGCGAGGACGGCGGCACCTGGCACATGCTGCTGGCCGAGCCGCTGACGGCGGACGGCGTCGACGTGCTGCCCAGCCGCACCAACGGCTATCGCGACATCGAACTCTATGCGCACAGCTTCGGCGAGACCTGCTTCCTGCTGTACCGGTGGAGCGGCACGGCCTACGCCGGCGGCGACATGCGCTGCGTCACCGACTGACCCGGACGCGGCGGCGGGCTATCCGGCGTCGAGCGCAGCCCTGACCTTGTGGCCGAGGCCGCGCAGCCTGGCAGCCGGCTCGTTGGCGAAGACGAAGCGGATGTACTGGCCGCCGTGGGTCTCGCCCCAGCCCGCCATCGGCGTGGCCGCCACGCCCTTGGCGAGCAGCCGCTCGGACATGGCGGCGCCGTCGATCCCGAAGCCGTCGACGCGCAGCAGCATCGACCAGCCGCCGGCGGGCACCCCCACCGGCAGGCCGTCGAGTTCGTCCAGCAGCACATCGCGCCGCCGCTGCAGCTCGCCGACATAGGCCGGCAGGGTCTCGGCCGACCGCTCCAGCGCGCCCGCGACCGCGTCCTGGGCGATGCCGACCGGGACCACCACATTGGCCAGCGAGACCGCGACGATGTCCGGCATCGCCGCCTCCGGCCCGACGATCCAGCCGACCCGCCAGCCGATCATCCGCAGCTCCTTCGCCGACGAGCCGACCGTGATCGTGCGTTCGGCCATCCCCGGCAGGCCGGCCGGGTGCAGCGGCCGGCGCCCGTCGAACAGCAGCCGCTCCATCGCCGCGTCCAGGATCAAGGTCAGGTCGTGGGCGACGCACAGCTCGGCGACCAGGCGCCAGTCGTCGGCGTCGAGCCAGCCGCCGCTCGGCATCGACGGCGACATCAGCAGCATCGCGCGGGTCCGCGGGCCGACGGCCGCGTGCAGCGCCGCCCGGTCCAGCGTCCACGGCGCGCCGGGCGCGAAGCGGAACGGCACGAAACGGGGCACGCCGCCGGCCAGCCGCACCCGGTTGATCAACCCGGCATAGGTGGGATCGGTGACGATCACCTCGTCGCCGACCTCCACCGTCGCCAGCAGCACGTTGAGGATGCCGGACAGCCCGCCGGCGCTGACGACGCAGTTGCGCGCGCCGGAATAGGCGACGCCGGACAGCGCCGCGACGTGCCGCGCCGCCACCTCGCGCAGCCGCTCCTGGCCGACGAACGGCAGGTAGGAGTTGGCCGGGTCCTCCGCGGCCGCGGCGCGGGTCCGCGCCACCGCCTCCGGGTCGGGCGGGACGTCGGTGTCGAGGTTCTCCAGCCGCAGCATGTCGTGCCCGGCCGCATCGGCCAGCGCGCCGAGCCGGTCGACGCCGATGCCGGCGATGTGCTGCAGCCGCGCCGGGCGCCGGCGGGTCATCGCCCGGCGCCTACCGTGCGCCGGCGGCGGCCCGCGCCGGCGCCAGCCGTCCCGCGACCTCGGCCAGGATCTCGTAAGACCGCAGCCGTGCGGCGTGGTCGTAGATCGCCGCGGCGACGATCAGCTCGTCGGCGGCGGTGCGGTGCACCAGCGCCTCCAGCTCGCGCCGCACCGTGTCGGGCCCGCCGACGATGCTGCAGGCCAGCATGCGCATCGCCTGCATCTTCTCCATCGGGTTCCAGTAGGACTCGATGTCGTCGATCGGCGGCTGCAGCTGGCCGCGCGCGCCGCGGAACATGTTGGTGAAGGCCTGCTGCGGGCTGGTGAACAGCCGTCGGGCCTCGGCGTCGGTGTCGGCGGCGACGATGTTGACGCCGACCATGGCATGGGGCCGGGCACACTGGCCCGACGGCTCGAAGCCGGCGCGATAGACCTGCAGCGCGCGCATCAGCTGTTCCGGGGCGAAGTGCGAGGCGAAGGCATAGGGCAGGCCGAAGGCCGCGGCGACCTGGGCGCCGTAGAGGCTGGAGCCGAGGATCCAGATCGGCACGTGGCTGTTGCCGCCGGGGACGGCGCGCACGGCCTGACCCGGCTCGACGGGACCGAGGAAGGCCTGCAGCTCCTGCACCTCCTGCGGGAACGCCTCGGCGCGCGCATCGTCGCGGCGCAGCGCGCGGGCGGTGCGCTGGTCGGTGCCCGGCGCCCGGCCGAGCCCGAGATCGATGCGGCCGGGAAACAGTGCGTCGAGCGTGCCGAACTGCTCGGCCACC
The DNA here is from genome assembly GCA_041396705.1 of Alphaproteobacteria bacterium. Lineage (NCBI taxonomy): Bacteria > Pseudomonadati > Pseudomonadota > Alphaproteobacteria > Alphaproteobacteria bacterium. The sequence continues at coordinate 190,688 of JAWKYB010000012.1, read as the reverse complement.
ATCAGCGGCGGGTGGTTGGGCAGCATGATGCCGCCGGCGCCGACCCGGATCGTCGACGTGCCGGCGGCGACGTGGCCGATGACCACGGCGGTGGCCGCGCTGGCGATGCCGGTCATGTTGTGGTGCTCCGCCAGCCAGAAGCGGCGGTAGCCCCAGCGCTCGGCGTGGCGGGCGAGATCGCGGCTGTTGCGGAAGGCGTCGGCCGCGCTCGACCCCACCGTGATGTGCGCCAGGTCGAGAACGGAAAGCGGGATCATCGGCTGCTCCTGCGTGCCGGCCGTGCGCCGGCCCGTCAGGAGCAATTGGCGATCCGTCGCGGCGTGTCAACCGCGCGGCGGCGGCCCTCAGGCCTTCGGCGGCAGCGGCGCGACCGGGCTGGCGAAGAACATCGGGTCCTGGTCGTCGGGCGTGGCGTCGAACGGGTCGCGCATCTGCACCTCGCCGCCCTCCTCCTCCGCCTGCTGCATCGCGCCATTGAGCTGCTCGGCTGCCTCCTGGCTCCACGGCAGCACATAGGCGCGCGGGCCCTCGACGCCGTCGATGCCGAGCCAGACGTAGATGGCGACATCCTCCTGCATCTCGGCGGCGATGACGCGGGCCTCGGCCAGGTCGCGGCCGCCCCACTCCGCGTCGATCGGCTTGGGCCGGCTCAGCAGCTCGACCATCGTGCCGTAGCCCAGCACGAACAGGCACAGCGTCAGCCCGATGGCACCGAGCTTGGGCACCAGCATGCGGCGCGACCAGATCGACAGGCCGGCCAGCCCGGTCGCGATGACCACCAGGGCGACGAACGGATAGAGCAGAGGCAGCATGGCCGGTCCTCCCGTCGAGGCGTGGCTCAGGGCGCGCGTTCGCGCAGGGCGACCGGCAGGGTGTTGAAGCTGCCGGCGACGACGTTGCCGTTGTCGTCCACCGTGAAGCGGGCGACCGTGCGTTCCTCGCCCAGCCGGCGCAGCTCGATGGTCTGGCTGAGCAGCTGCTGCGAGGCGCCGCCGTCGGCCGGCCGGGTGCTGATCACCACCACCACCGGGATCGGGCGCAGGTGGGTGTTGTCGCGATACAGGTGCAGGTTGATCGCATATTCGCCCGCCGGCAGGCCGCGGCTGTAGGCGACCTCGTAGTTCAGCCCGGTCGGGTCGTTGCGGTTGCCCAGGTCGTCGCGCAGCAGGTCGAACACCTCGCCGCTCTTGTTGGAATAGCCGACCGAGCGGTCGCCGGGCGCGCGCACCCACAGGTCGACGTCGACGTCGGACTCGTCGGCCCAGCGCGCCTCGACGATCAGGTTGCCGGGCGGCACCAGGGTCTCGTCGGCCTTGGTCGGCGGGTTCAGGTGCGGCAGCAGCAGCACCACGATGGTGACGAAGCCGAACAGCACCAGCATGATGACATCGCGGAAGACCGTGCCGTCGTCCGATGCGTCGTCGAACTGGTCAAGCGCGCTCATGGCCCGCCTCCAGCGCGGCGTGCTCGCCGGCCTCGACCAGGCGGCCGGCCAGCCGCGTCGCCGCGCCGACCAGCATGTGGAAGTTGATCATCAGCCACATGTTCAAGACCGCGCCGGCCAGCGTGGTGTACAGCGCCACCGACATGCCGCGCAGCAGCCCGCCGACCATCGGCGCGATGGCGCTGGGGTCGGCGGCGGTGTCGGCGCTGATCCCGCCCAGCGCGATGATGAAGCCGATCACGGTGCCGATCAGGCCGAGCAGAACCAGGGTGTTGGCGACGTGCTTGACGAAGCCGATGCGGTTGGCCAGCTGCATGCGCAGGGCGGAGCCGGCGATGGCCCGCGCACCCGCGTCCTTGGCCGCCGCCTCGGCCACATAGGCCGATATCCAGCGGATCGGTGCGCGGGACGGGTTCTCGGCGGCGTTCAGCGCCTGGCTCAGTTGCCACACCTTCCAGCCCGCCGTGACCAGACCGATCACGAACACGCCGAGGATCGCGACGGTCAGTCCGGTCTCGTCGCCCAGCAGCACCGTGCCGACCCAGCCCTGCACCGCGCCCACCGCCAGCAGCGCCAGCGCGCTCATGTTGGTCAGCACGAAACGCAGGATCAGCAGGTGGCGGTAGCGCGACACCGACTGGCGCGGCTGCGGCCTTGCCGCGGCTCTGTCGCCGACGATCGCCTCCGCAGCGCGGGTCCACAGCTTGACGAAATCCGGGGCGGCGGTGGCGTCCGCTGGGCTGTGCAGGCTGGCAAGCGACATGGCCGTTCTCCTGTTAGAGTCGATGGCCTGGCGTGAACTCGTCTTCCGCTTGCGATTCTCCGGCCCGGTACGGCCATCCGATGGCAACCGAAAGTCAGCGCAGACCGTCATTAGGCGCCTGTTGTGGTTAAAGCCCAGTAAACCGCTCCAGCCGCGCGTTAGTGTTAATGTACGCACCTTCATCGCGCGCGGTGTGCGCGGTGTCACAAGATCGGGCAACGCGTTCGTCTATTTCTCTTTTATGTGATCGCGGACACAGTTCTCGTGATCGCCGCGATGTCCCTTTCAACATTGGGCGAATTGTGGAATGCGGCCGCGTCGGCGCGGCTGCCGTTCCGCATGCATGGCGCAATTCATGGGCGACATCACAGCTGACGCCGTCGCCGACCGCCTATGCGTGCCGCGACGCCAAGCCCGGACCTTCGTCCCGCCGGCGTCCGCCTCACCCGGTCAGCACGGGCCGCAACGCGTCGATCTGCGAGCCGACGAACGCGAAGAACGCGTCGACCCGATGCAGCTGGCGGGCATCCGGGTGGCAGAGCAGGCGCCACACGCGGGTAAGTTCGTGGACCGGCGGCAGGATCTGGACCAGGTCCGGCTCGCCATCGCCAAGCGGCAGGGGCAGCGCCGCGATGCCGACGCCCGATTTGGCGGCGGAAACCAGGCCGAGCACGCTGTTGCTGCGCGCGACGATGCGCGCATTCGGCGCGACCTCGCGCAGCCAGAGCGACAGCCGATGCCGCTCGAGGCTGGCGTCGAAGGCCACCACGGCGTGCCGGTCAAGCTCGTCGATCGAAGCGGGCGCGCCGTGCTGCTGCACATAGCCGGTGCTGGCGTAGACCGCCCACAGCGAGTCCGCGATCTTGCGGCCGACCAGGACGTCGTCGGTATCGCCGGAGCGCAGCGCCACGTCGGCCTCGCCCTTGGCGAGGTCGACATAGCGATCGGCCAGCACGAACTCGACGCGCAGATCCGGATGCTTTTCGCTGAACCGTTCGAGGAATCCCGATTGCGACAGGCGGTCGGCGATCGGCTCCGGGCAGGTCAGGCGCAGGATGCCCTCATGCGCAGCGTCGATGCAGCGCCGCTCGAACGTCTCGATCGCGGTCGCGACCGCCTCGGCTGAGGCCAGCACGGACTGGCCAGCCGGCGTCAGGCAATAGCCGCTCGGCAACCGGTCGACCAGGCGCAGCTTCAGGCTGGCCTCCAGGTCGAGCAGGCGCCGCTGCACGGTCGACTGGTTCACCCTCAGCGCCCGGGCCGCGGCAAGCGTACTGCCGTTGCGGGCAACCGCCAGCAGATACTTCAGATCGTTCCAATTGAACACGACGAACCGCCCGTCCCCCAAGCACGCATGACCTCGGGACTATGCAATCCTGCGGGGCCCTTCTGCAATCTTGCCGACTGTCCCAACTGCGCGCCTCGGGCCACCTTGTCCCGGACGATTGGCGAAGCGGCACAGGGCATCACCGGACGCCGCAACGTTCGTCGCCGATACTCGCGAAAACATGAGGAAGTCGGCAGACGGCATGACGTGCGGCACGCGCGGCACCGGCTCCCGCTTCCCGACTGCAGGGAACGTGCGCAATGAGGATCTTGCGGAAGACGGCAATGAGAGCGCAGCTCGCGCTCGCAGCCGCGATGCTGACGCTGTCGGCGGTTCACGCGCAGGATGCGGCAGTAACCGATCCGGACCTCTATAAGGTCGTCTTCGAGAACGATCGCGTCCGCGTGCTGGAGTATCGCGACCAGCCGGGCGACCGGACCAGGATGCACGACCATCCGGCCTTCCTGGTCTACGCCCTGAGTGCGTTCGAACGCCGGCTGACGTTGCCGGACGGCCGGGAAATGCATCGCGCCTTCACCCCCGGCCAGGTCATGTTCTCCGAGGCGCAGACCCACGCGGGTGAGAATGTCGGGTCAACGGACACGCACATCATCATGGTGGAACTGAAGTAGACCTGCGCGCCACCTGGCGATGCATTTGTCAGTGCGCCCGGTGCTCGTCGCCAATATTCAGTGAAACGAACGGCGGCGTCGACTTCATACCTCGCCACAACGCCGGATTGCGTTGTTCGACATTGCGGATCTTTCCAGAAGCCACCCCGGATTCTCAACCGCAGCGGCAAGGCCGCAGGTACAACATGGAGAAGAGATTGACAACGAACCGGTCACTGTTACTGGCCTGCGCGCTCGTGGGCGCGTTCTCGGTCGCCGCACTCTCCGCACCAAATGTCCTTGCGCGCGATGCCGGACCGCATGGCGGCGGCGGCGGCGGCAACTTCCGCTCGGAATGCCGGCCGAACGATGCCCTGATCGGAATCAACCTGAGGAACGGCACGGCACTCGATGCCGTCGTCGCGCTCTGCATACCGCTCAACCCCGAAAGAACCGCGTGGGCCATGCAGGCCTACGAGCCCACCCAGTATTGGGGCGGCCCCGGCGGAGAATGGCAGAAGATCGCCTGCCAGGACGGTGACGTGGTGCGCGCGTTGCGGATCTTGTCCGGGCCCTGGGGCGACCTCACCGTCGTCAAGTTCATCGGGATCGAATGCCGCGATCTCGTCGACGGGCACACCTACGAGGTACTGGCAAACCCGGCGGCCGGCACAGTCCATGCGGACGAATGGGTCGGCTGCGACAACGCGACCGAGGTCGGCTCCGGCATTTTCGGCGGCGCTGGCACGATGATCGATCGGATCGGCCTGATCTGCGCCAGCGTGCCGGCACCGACGCAAACGGCTCCTGCCCCGGCACCTGCCCCGGCGCCCGCACCCGCCCCGGCGCCCGCACCCGCGCCGGCGCCCGGACAGCTCGTCGTGCTCAGCCCGGTGACCGGCTACTTCCAGGCGGGCGGCGGCGGTGGCGACCAGTGCTACCTCAATCCCGGCGACACCGGACGCCTGATCGAAAAGCTGGCGAGCGACCCGAACTGGCTGCACGTCGCGGTCGCGACGGGCGGTTGCGCCGGCCAGGAGACCTGGATCTACAACGGCGGCGAGGTGCGCTACTAGAGCGGCCCGCAGCCCGGCGGGCATGGACACGAAGCCCTGACTCGCCGAATCGACCGGTCCACATGCGATCGCGCGTGCGGCCCGGAGTGCGCGACGGCGCATTCCGGGCCACCGCCTTTTGCTTCTGGCAACCGCGCGCGCCTCCCCGGAGCGCGCATCGCTGCGTCCAGCGACGCGGCCGACGGCCCTCCGGGCGCGCTTCGCGCCTGCGGGGAGCCCACGCTCGCCAGCCGCGTGACTTTCGTCACCGCCGCCCGCGCGCAGCTTATGATGGCCTGCTGTCACAGACAGCGCTCACAGGGTGCGCGGGCGGCCCTTCCGCGCTACTGCCGAGATCGATGAGCAGCGATCAGGATTGCCGGCTCTCGGGCATGCCGGCCTTGCGAAGCCCGGCGAGCAAATGCTCCAGGTCACGGGCGTTGGCGAAGGGCAGGATCCACAGAGTGTCGCACGCGGTTCCGGGCCTGACGCGCGCCAGTTCGGCCAACGGCCGGCACGCATCCTCGATGCGACCGAGTTGGGCAAGGCTCGCAGCGTGCAGAATCAGCGCGAGCCACCATTGCGGTCGAAGCTCCACGACGCGACTGACATGCAGAAGGGCCTGGTCGTACCGGGACGCGAGATAGTGCGCGAGCGACAGACCCAGGTGACGGAAGAAACTGGTCGGATCGTCCGGGTTCATGCGGAGCGCAAGCTCGTTGGACCTGATCGCCTCGTCGGGCTGTCCGAGCCAGGCGTGGACCGTACCGAACGAGCCGTGTGCGATCGAACAGCTCGGGTTGATCTCGAGCGCCCGCTGCAACGATCTGAGACCTTGGGCATGCTCCTTCCTCAGCAGATACGCGCACTGCATCGCCCAGTAGCAGTATTCGTCCGCATCCTCTGCCCGGATCGACTGCGAGGCATGCGTGTAGAGATCGTCCAGCGCCTCACGGGTCCAGGGCAGGAAGCCCATGTAGACCTGATGGTAAAGGCAGACCGCCAGCATGCGATGCGCCGTGCCGCTCTCCGGCTCCAGCGCCAGCGCGCGTTCCGCCAATGCGCGGCTCTTCGCCAGCGACGGTTGCGTCAGGCTCAGGAATTGCTGCCAGGACCGGGCAAGCAGGCTCGTCGCGGTCTCCTGCGCCGCGATGTCCGCGATCCTGCCCTCGTGCAGGATGATCTGCGTCTGCACCGACGCCACGACCCCGCTGCAGATCTCGTCCTGAAGCGCGACCGTTTCGGCACCGATGTGGTCGACGCGGCTCGCCCAGATGTGCAGGCCGCTCGCGACCTCGATCAACTGCGTTGAGACGCGCATGCCCCCTGAGAAGCGGCGGACGCTGCCCTCCACGACGTAGTCCGCACCGAGATCAGGTCCGAGGTTGCGGATATCGACCGGACGGCCCTTGTATGTGAAGACGGTATTGCGCGCGACGATCCGGAGAGCCCTGATGCGCGCAAGGCTGGCAATCACATCTTCCGTCAGGCCGTCGGCGAACGCGCTGAGCGATGGGTCCTCGCCCATGACGTCGAACGGCAGCACGGCCACCGATGGCCTTGTCCGCGCCTGTTCGCTGTGGGCACTTCCGTCGCCGTTCGCAGCCAGAAAAGCCCTTGAGCCCTCGATCAGGCCGTCGCGCAGGGCAGTCGTTTCCTGGTTCGGCTCGATACCGAACTCCGTCTTCAGCGTCGCACGACAGATCTCGAACTGCAGCAGCGCGAGCGCACGCTCGCCCGCCTCGGCGTATGTCTGGATCAGCTTGCAATGCGCGCTCTCGCGCAGCGGGTCGAGAGCCACCAGACGCTTGGCGATATCGAGCCGCACTGCGCCGCGTTCCTGCGCCCACAGTTTCTCCAGCGCTTCGACCGCCATGTCGGAAAAGCGGCTGCGCTCCAACTGCAGCCACTCCTCGAAGGCGACATCGCCGATCTCGATGTCGGAAAGCAGCACGCCCCGGTAGAGCGCCGCTGCGGCGCGCAGGTCATCGGGTGCCGATGACACCGCGAGCCGCCGGAATGCCAGCGCGTCGACGTCGATCCGTTCCGGATCGAGACCGACGCGGGCATCGTCGGCGAAGATCGTCGCGGCGCCCGCCGCTTTGAGTTCCTTGCGCAAGGTCGTCAGGGCCTGGCGCAGGCTGCTGCGCGCCTGCTCGTCGGCGCGATCGCTCCACAGCAGCCGGGCAGCGCGAGCGCGCGAAACGGATGCGCCCGGCGCGAGGGCAAGGATAGCCAGGAGTGCACGATTCTTCCGGCCGACCAACGGGATGATCTGCCCCGCGCCGTCTCGGATCTCGAATTCGCCCAAAAGGCTGAGCGCGAGTTCGCGCAATCGAGTAGACGCTCCCCCCAAAACGCCGCGTGAAATCGAGCGATCACGCCATTCGCTCTCTTTGCACCGTATAGCGCACTTTTCCTGGGCTTTCACGCTGGTTTGACGCTGCTTTCCCGCATTCGTGAACGCCCATGAACCATTTTCCAGCGTGGACGGGACAGGTGTTCTGCGCCGGCACGGGCCGGTCGCAGGGGCATAGAGGAGAAGGGAAATGATGCGGAACCGATCTGCGTTTCTGGCCTGCGCGATCGCGGGCGCGTTCTCGGCGACCACGCTCTTCGCGACACACGTCCACGCACGCGACGTTGGGCCGTTCGGCGGCGGCGGCGGCGGCAACTTCCGCTCGGAGTGCCGGCCGAACGATGTGCTGATCGGGGTCAACCTGCGCAGCGGCACGGCGCTCGATGCCGTGGTGGCGATCTGCACGCCGCTGAATGCGGAGCGGACCGAGTGGGCCGGCGGGGCATACGAGCCCACCCAGTACTGGGGCGGCGGCGGCGGCGGATACCAGAAGGTCGCCTGCCAGCCCGGCGATGTGGTGCAAGCGCTGAGCTCATCGTACGGGCCCTGGAGCGAGCTGACGATCGTCAAGCACATCTCGATCCAGTGCCGGGACCTCGGCAGCGACTACACCTACGAGGTCAGGCCCGACCAGGTTGCCGGCACCGTCGTCGCGACCGACTGGGCCGGGTGCGACGCCGCGACCGAGACCGCGTCCGGCATTTTCGGCGGCTCCGGCGAGTATGTCGATCGGATCGGGCTGGTCTGCGGTGGTGCGCCGTCGCCGGCGCCAACCTCTTCGGCGCCGATCTTCCCCTGGGACATGGCCGCAATGCACACGCAAAACGATTGCATGGCAGCCGAAAGCCAATGCCGGGCTCTCATCATGCAAGCATATGGAGCGAGCGTCTCTTCGGCAGGCGTGATCCAGGCCGCATGCGAGCAACCGTTCCAGATCTGCGTTCAGCAGGTGCTGGTCCAGCAGACAACGACGCCGCCGCCGCCCGCGCCTGCACCCACCGCCGGCACGGTCGTGGTGCTCGCCGATGTGACCGGCTACCCGCAGGAGGGGGGCGCGGACCAGTGCTACCTCTCGCCCGGCGACCAGGTGCGCCTGATCGAGAAGTCCGCATCCGATCCGAACTGGCTTCACGTCGCGGCCTCGTCGGGCGGTTGCGCCGGCCAGCAGACCTGGGTCTACAACAGCGGCGAACTTCAATTGTAGAGCGGCGCGCACCCAGGCAGGCGCGGACATGACGCCCTGACCCGCTGACGAGATCGGCAACCCCGATCGGGCGCGCGGCCCGGAGTGTGCGACAGCGCATTCCGGGCCGCCGCCTTTTTGCTTCTGGCAACCGCGCGCGCCTCCCCGGAGCGCGCATCGCTGCGTCCAGCGACGCGGCCGACAGCCCTGCGTGCGCGTTTCGCGCCGGCAGGGAGCCCACGCTCGCCGGCCGCGTGACTTTCGTCACCGCCGCCCGCGCGTTGCCGCGGCATCGTGCCGATTAACCATATTCCCGCCGCCAGACAGCCGGATTTGCCGGCCAGGGTGATCGCATGAGCACGCCCCCCAGTCGCTCAGCGGCCTCGCGCACCGTCGCGACGTCCTATGCCTCCGCTGCCGGTAACGCCCGCGCCGGCCGCGCCGCGCCCGGCCAGGCGCTGTGCACCGCCGTTCTGTTCGGGCTCGGCCTGTTGTGGGGCCTGCAGATCGTGCTGCTGCGCATGCTGGCCACGGCCGGCGTCGACGAGACCGGCGCGCTGGCGCCCGCCCTGACGCTGTGCGCGGCCGCCTTCGCCGCGGTGCTGGCCGCCCGTGGCGGGCTGTTCCGCCCGACCCGGTCCGAGGCCGCCTATTTCGTGCTGGCCGCGCTGTTCGGCTTCGTCGTGCCGCTGGGCGGGGCCGCCGCGGCGGCGTCCGCGATGCCGGCCGGCGTCGTCGCCTTCTTCGAATCGCTGACCCCGGTGGCGACCGTCGCCATCCTGCTGGCGCTGCGCTGGGAACGCGTCGGCCGCGACCGGCTGTTCGGCGTGGCTCTGGGCACCGTCGGCGTCGCCGTGCTGCTGCTACGCGAGTTCGGACGGCCGGAATCAGGCTGGCTGCACGCCCTGCCCTTCGCGGTCGCGATCCCGGCCGCCTATGCCTTCGACGGCATCTATGTCGCGCGGTTCTGGCCGCGGCGGCTGAACACGCTGCAGGTCGTCACCGGCCAGCTCGCCGCCGCCGCGCTGATCGCGCTGCCCGCCTGGTTCGTCGTCGGCACGCCGTCGGCGCTGTTCGCCGACTGGCCGGCCGTGCGCACGCCGCTGGCCGCCTTCATCGGGGTGACGGGGGTCGAGATCTATCTCTACATATTGCTGCTGCGGCTGTCGGGCTCGATGTTCGTCGCCTTCGGCAGCTTCATCGCGCTGCCGGCCGGCATCGCCTGGGGCATGGCGCTGCTCGACGAGTGGTACCCGCCCCACTTCTGGCTCGCGGTCGCGCTCAGCCTCGCCGCGCTTGCCCTGATCGCCCTGCCGCGCCAGCCGGCCCGAAAGCCGGCACGGCGACGGCCTTGACCGGCCGCAGCCGCGCCCGGAACCCGCTCGATGCTGCAGCGTTGTGCCTGTGACAGCCTGCAACGGAGAGCGCACGTGCCCGCAAGATCGAAAGCACAGCAGAAGGCTGCCGGCGCCGCGCTGGCAGCCAAGCGCGGCGAGGCGCAAGAGTCCGACCTCAAGGGTGCCGCGCGCAGCATGTACGAGTCGATGACCGAGGCTGAACTGGAAGAGCTGGCAGAGACCAAGCGGAAAGGACTGCCCGACAAGCTGGGCAGATAGACGGTTCGTTCCCCTGCGCGACCGGGCACCGTGGCGCGGTCGCGGCGCGCCCGACGCGGACCGGCAAAGCGACCCGCAAGCGCGAGCCGATGACCGCGCAGTCTGTGCGCATGGCCGGCTTTGCCGTCTCCGGGATCGTGAGCGGCCCGAGAGATGTGACAGAACGTACCGGACACATGGGTGACATGTTTCAGGCGCGCCTGGGAGATGTCGATGCCGTGGAAGGAGTGTTCGGTTGTGGAAGAACGCCTGAGGTTCGTCGCTCGTCTGCTCGAGGGGGTCGGATGAGCGATGTCTGCCGGGAGTTCGGCATCTCGCGGAAGACCGGCTACAAGGTCTACGATCGCTATAGGGAACATGGCCTGGAGGCGCTGAGCGACCGCTCGCGCCGGCCGGTGCGCTACGCCAACCAACTGCCGGCGCCGATCGAGGCGATGATTGTCGCCTTCAAGCAGGAGAAGCCCCACTGGGGGGCGCGCAAGATCCGCGAACTGCTGGTCCGGCGGCTGGCGGGCGACGTCCGCGTCCCCGCCAGGAGCACGATCCCGCCGTCCTGCACCGGCACGGCCTGGTCAAGGTCCCCGGACGGCCCCGCCACAGGGCAAAGGGCACGCCGCTGTCCGCCGGCGCCGAACCCAACGACCTCTGGTGCGCCGACTTCAAGGGCGAGTTCAAGCTGGGGAACAGCCGATACTGCTACCCGCTGACCGTAACCGATCAGGCGTCGCGCTACCTGCTGATGTGCGAAGCGCTGAGTCCACCCGCGAGGACCTGGCCATCACCGCCTTCGAGCAGCTGTTCCACGAGCGCGGCCTGCCCGGCGCGATCCGGTCCGACAACGGCGTTCCCTTCGCAGTCCCAACGGGCTCTACGGCCTCTCCAGGCTCGCCGTCTGGTGGCTGAGGTTGGGGATCGCGATCGAACGCATCAAGCCCGGCCGCCCCAGCAGAACGGGCGCCACGAGCGCATGCATCTCACCCTGAAGAAGGAGGCGACCCGGCCGGCCGGCATGAACAGCCTCCAGCAACAAGCTCGATCGACGCCTTCGTCCGCGAGTTCAACACCGAGCGACCGCACGAAGCCTTGCAGATGAAGACGCCAGCCGAGGCCTACGCGCCCTCCACCAGGCCCTATCGCGGTCTGCCCGACATCAGTTATCCAATGCACGACCGCGACATCATGGTCACCGCCTGCGGACGCATCTGCATGCACCGCGAAGATCAACATTTCAACCGTGCTCGCCGGACAGCGTCTCGGCATCAAGGAAGTCGACCAGGCCATCTGGCTGGTCAGCTTCATGCACTACGACCTAGGATACGTCGACCTGGAACAGAAGACCCGCAGACTCTCGACAACCCGTTCGGCCCGTGGTTGTCACCCAATGTCTTAGGTACAATCCGTTACCCATCTCTCCGGGCCGGACATCGGCGCTATTGGGGTGGCTGATGGGATTTGAACCCACGACCCCTGGTACCACAAACCAGTGCTCTAACCAGCTGAGCTACAGCCACCGCAGTCGGCGGTTTACTACGCCCGCGAGGGGGTAGCGTCAAGCCGGCGCTTCCGCCGGCGCGTCGGCCAGCGCGGTCTCGACCAGCACCTCGCGGTGCAGGGTCTGGTGCACCGGGCAGCGGTCGGCGATCTGCAGCATGCGGGCGGTCTGGGCATCGTCGAGATCGCCCTGCAGCGCGATGGTGCGCACGAAGCGGTCGACCTTGCCCTCGCGGGTCTCGCAGGTGGCGCAGTCCTCGGCGTGGATGCGGTCGTGCACCACGCGCACCGCGACATGGTCGAGCGGCAGCTGCTTGTGGCCGGCATACATACGCAGCGTCATCGCGGTGCAGGCGCCGAGCGCCGCCGACAGCAGGTCATAGGGCGACGGCCCGCTGTCGTCGCCGCCGGCCGCGCGCGGCTCGTCGGCGGTCAGCCGGTGCGGGCCGACGGCGATCGCCTGCTGGAAGCGGCCGAGCCCGGTCTCCGACACCAGCACGCCGCCGGCATCCTCTTCCGCCGCGCCGGCCGCAACCGCGGCCGCCTCGACATAGCGCTCGGCCCAGGCGGCGAGCACGCGGGCGACATAGACCGCGTCGGCCCGGTCGGTCAGCAGGTGGTCGGCGGTATCCAGGCTGACGAAGCTCTTCGGATGGTGCGCCGCCTCGAAGATCATCCGCGCGTTCTCGATGCCGACGATCTCGTCGCGCGGCGCGTGCATCACCATCAGCGCCGCCTTCAGCGCGCGGATGGCGCGGAGCTGGTCCTGGTTGCGCAGGTCGTCGACGAACTGGCGCCGGATGCGGAAGGCGCGGCCGGCGATCTCCACCTTCGCCTCGCCCTCCGCCTCGATGTCGGCGACCGCGTCGCCGAGCGCGCGGGTGACGTGGGCCGGATCGGCCGGCGCGCCGATGGTCGCCACCGCCCGCACCTCCGCGATGCGCGTCGCCGCGACCAGCACCGCCGCGCCGCCCAGGCTGTGGCCGACCAGCAGCGTCGGCGCGGCGTGGTTGGCGCGCAGCCAGTCGGCGGCGGCGACCAGGTCGTCGACGTTGGACGAGTAGTTGGTGTTGGCGAAATCGCCGGCGCTGGCGCCGAGCCCGGTGAAATCGAAGCGCAGCACGCCGTAGCCGGCCTCGGTCAGGCCGGCGGCGATGCGTGCGGCGGCGAAGATGTCCTTCGAGCAGGTGAAGCAGTGGGCGAACACCGCGAACGCCCGCGGCGGGCCCGCCGGCAGGTCGAGGCGCGCGGCGAGCGGTTCGCCGAGGGCGCCCAGGAAGGTCACCTTGTGCCGCAAATCACCGCTGGCCATCGCTTTGTCCCTCTTCGGCTGTGTCGGTCGGTCCGACGCAACATAGGGCGGGCCGGCGCCGGCGCACCATGACGCATGTTCGCGCGCGCGGGCGACGCTTGCTTCCGTCGGCGGTTTTGCGCACATGTTGCGCGCTTCCGAGAAACGGCCCGGACGGGCGCAAGACGAATGGCCCGCGGGCCGGAGGGGGAAACAGGATGGCGACACTCGCCGCCGGAATGGCACGGCTGGGAACCGAGACGGCGTTCGAGGTGCTGGCCCGGGCGCGGGCGCTGGAGATGCAGGGCCGCGAGATCATCAACCTCGGCATCGGCCAGCCGGACTTCAAGACCCCGGACCATATCGTCGAGGCGGCGTGCAAGGCGCTGCGCGACGGCCATCACGGCTATACCCCGGCGAACGGCATCCTGCCGCTGCGCGAGGCGGTGGCCGCCGACCTTTTGAAGCGGACCGGGGTGGCGATCGACCCGGACTGCGTGGTGATCGTGCCCGGCGGCAAGGTCACCATGTTCTTCGCCTGCCTGATGTTCGGCGAGCCGGGGGCCGAGATCCTGTATCCCAACCCCGGCTTCCCGATCTACGAATCGGCGATCCGCTTCACCGGCGCGACCGCGGTGCCGATCCCGCTGTACGAGGACAACGGCTTCTCGTTCAGCGCCGACGAGGTGCTGGGCCTGATCACGCCGGCGACCCGCCTGATCATCGTCAACAGCCCGGCCAACCCGACCGGCGGCACCGTGCCGAAGGCGGAGTTCGACAAGCTGGCCGCCGGGCTGGCCGCCCACCCGCACGTCGCCATCCTCAGCGACGAGATCTACAGCCAGATGACCTATGACGGGCAGCCGCACGTCAGCCTGCTGACCTATCCGGAGCTGCGCGACCGGGTGATCATGCTCGACGGCTGGTCGAAGACCTATGCCATGACCGGCTGGCGGCTGGGCTATGCGGTGTGGCCGAAGCCGCTGGCCGAGCAGGCGACCCGGCTGGCCATCAACTGCCATTCCTGCGTCAACGCCGCGACGCAGTTCGCCGGCATCGCCGCGCTGGAAGGGCCGCAGGACGCGGTGCACGAGATGGTCGCCGCCTTCGACAGCCGCAGGGGCGTGATCGTCGACCGGCTGAACGCGATGCCGGGCGTGCGCTGCATCCGTCCCGGCGGCGCCTTCTATGCCTTCGCCAACACCGCCGGCACCGGCATGCAATCGCGCGAGTTGCAGCAGGTCATGCTGGACCAGCTCGGCATCGCCGCGATCTCCGGCACCAGCTTCGGCCGGTTCGGCGAGGGCTACATCCGCTTCTCCTACGCCAACTCCACCGAGAACATCGAGAAGGCGATGGACAAGCTGCACGCCTTTCTGGACCAGAGGAACTGAATGGCGATCCAAGCCGGCCGCTCGAGCCGCGGCTCCCTGATCTGGCTGGCGCTGCTGGCCGCCGTCGCCGCCGTCGTCTACGTCCTGTTCCTGCGCGACACCAGCGAGGCCGACTACCGCGCGGTCGAGGCGCGGATCGGCAAGGATGCCGCAGATCGCCTGCTGGCCGGCGTGATGCCGGTGGCGATGGCCAAGGTCTGCGCCGACCGCTTCGGCCGCGACGACGCGATGATCGAGGCGGTCGCCGAGTTCCTGGTCCGCAACCAGCCGGCGCTGGCGGTGTTGCACGCGCGGCTGGCGGATGGCGGTGCGCTGACGCCGGACGAGGAGATGGCGGTGGAGGCCTATGCCATGCCGCTCGCCGAGCAGCAGGTGCCGGACCAGGACGCGTGCCGCGCCGTCACGCAGCGCATCGCGGACGGCGCGTTCGACCTGCCGGCGCCGGAGACCGCGGACGGCGCCGCTGAACAATGACTGGTCAAATGCATAATTATTATGCAGTCATTGCCCGCGTTTCGATCAACCGGCCGCCGGCCGGTTGCGGTCGCGGGGTCCGCGCAGAGTGGCATGGTGCATGCTTCGCGGCCCGCCGAGCAGGCGCCGCCACGTCCCCGCGCGCCATGGAGAGGAAACGTCGAGGGTCATGAAGAAGATCGAAGCCATCATCAAGCCGTTCAAGCTCGAGGAAGTGAAGGAAGCGCTGAGCGAGATCGGCCTCAGCGGCATCACCGTGCTGGAGGCCAAGGGATTCGGCCGCCAGAAGGGCCATACCGAGCTCTACCGCGGCGCCGAGTACGTGGTCGATTTCCTGCCCAAGGTGAAGATCGAGATCGTGCTGGAGGATTCCCAGGTCGACCGCGCGATCGAGACCATCCAGAAGGCAGCGCACACCGGCAAGATCGGCGACGGCAAGATCTTCGTCGTGCCTATCGAACAGGCAATCCGCATCCGCACCGGCGAGACCGGGGCCAGCGCCATCTGACCCGGCCTTCACCGGCCGCGGTGTGCCGCGGCGCCGGGTTGGCGCGCAGTTTGAATGGGACCGGGCCGAGCATGGCGCCGAGCCGGCCGCACGTGTAACGACAACCGATCAACAGACCCATGGGGGAACCATGTCGGACGCAGCATCAGTCAAGAAACTCATGGAAGAGAACGACGTGAAGTTCGTCGACTTCCGCTTCACCGACCCGCGCGGCAAGTGGCAGCACACCGCCCAGTGGATCGACACCGTCGACGAGGACATGCTCGAGGAAGGCATCATGTTCGACGGCTCGTCGATCGCCGGCTGGAAGGCGATCAACGAGTCCGACATGCGGCTGAAGCCCGACCTGTCGACCGCGGTGATGGACCCGTTCTCGGCCCAGCCCAGCCTGATCCTGTTCTGCGACGTGCTCGACCCGATCTCCGGCCAGCCCTATGAGCGCGACCCGCGCAGCATCGCCCTCAAGGCCGAGGCCTATCTGGGGACCACCGGCCTCGGCGACACCGCCTATTTCGGCCCCGAGGCCGAGTTCTTCGTGTTCGACGACGTCCGCTACCAGGTCGCGCAGAACCACACCTTCTATGCCATCGACAGCGAGGAAGGCCCGTACAACACCGGCCGCGTCTTCGACGAGGGCAACGTCGGCCACCGGCCGAAGACCAAGGGCGGCTACTTCCCGGTGCCGCCGGTCGACAGCGGCATGGACATGCGCGCCGAGATGCTGTCGGCGATGCACGAGATGGGCCTGGTGGTCGAGAAGCACCACCACGAGGTGGCGCCGTCGCAGCATGAGCTGGGCACCACCTTCGGCCCGCTGGTGAAGTGCGCCGACGGCATGCAGATCTACAAATACTGCGTCCACATGGTCGCCCACTCCTACGGCAAGTCGGCCACCTTCATGGCCAAGCCGGTGTTCGGCGACAACGGCAGCGGCATGCACGTGCACCAGTCGATCTGGAAGGAAGGCAAGCCGACCTTCGCCGGGTCCGGCTATGCCGACCTCAGCGACACCGCGCTGTACTACATCGGCGGCATCATCAAGCACGCCCGCGCGATCAACGCCTTCACCAACTCGACCACCAACAGCTACAAGCGGCTGGTGCCGGGCTTCGAGGCGCCGGTGCTGCTGGCCTATTCGGCGCGCAACCGCTCGGCCTCGTGCCGCATTCCGTGGGCGGCCAGCCCGAAGGGCAAGCGCGTCGAGGTCCGCTTCCCGGATCCGGCCGGCAACCCCTATCTCGGCTTCGCCGCGATGCTGATGGCCGGGCTGGACGGCATCCAGAACAAGATCCACCCCGGCGAGGCGATGGACAAGGACCTGTACGACCTGCCGCCGGAGGAACTGGCCGGCGTGCCGACCGTGTGCTCGTCGCTGCGCGAGGCGCTGGACGCGCTCGACGCCGACCGCGCCTTCCTGACCAAGGGCGACGTGTTCACCAACGACATGATCGACAGCTACATCGACCTGAAGTCGGAGGAGGTGGTCGCCTTCATGCAGGCGCCGCACCCGATCGAGTACCAGATGTACTACTCGAACTGACCGGTCGCGCAGCGGCCGCCAGCAGGCCCCGCCGGCGCGATCCGGCGGGGCCTTCGTCTTTCAAAGGCCGCGCGCAGCGGTCCCGCCGCCGCCGGCTGTGGCCATTGCCACGGTCGCGGGCGGATTATCAATTGTAATGAGCGGGTTGCGGTTTGGACATTGTCGCTGTCCGGAGCCGCCGGTATGGTTAACGCAAAGCAAACGGGCAGGTAGGAGCGAGAGCATGACCGGTGTCGTGGCGAAAGGATTGGCTGGCTTGGCCAGCGCACTTGCGGTGGCGGCGGCGCTGCCCGCCCAGGCGATCGAGCCTGTGTTCACCTTCGCCGACCTCAACACGCTGACCGGCCTCGACGGCGACTGGTACGGCTATCGTTCGGCCGACCGGTTCATCATCTCGAACGCGGTCAGCGACACCGCCATCTACTACATCGCCTTCAACGACCTGGACGCCCAGCTGTCGCTGACCGTCGACGCCGAGCTGATCGCCAGCGACCCGACCTCGGCGGTCGGGCTGTTCTGCTGCCGGCAGGAAGAGGCGGGCCCCTATCTGGTGGTGATGCTGGAGCCCGGCGGCAACATCGGCGTCTGGAAGATCGACACCCGCACCGGCGACGCATCGTCGGTGATGTCGGTCGGCGGCGCGACCGCCGATCCGTCGCGGGCCGAGATCACGATGATCGAGACCGCCGACGGCATGGACATCCTGATCGACGGCACCTCGGTCGGCTCCTACGGCGACGGCGACCTGCGCGCCGGCAAGTCGGGCCTGTTCTTCTGGGGCACCGGGGTGATGGCGGTGAACGACTTCAACCTGTACGAAGGCGACCTGCAGGCCTCGTCGAACGGCGGCTCCGGCTTCTGGAAGGGCCTGCGCCAGGAATCCGCGCAGGACACGGTGGCGCCGGCCAACTAGCGCCGGCGCCGGCCGGGGCTAACGCGGGATCGCCACCGTCATCTCGGCGCCGCCCAGTCCGTGCACGCTGTCGTGTGCGCGCACGGTCACCGCGTCCACCCCGTCCGGGACGACGACGCCCGACAGCGACCGCGTGAACGGCTGCTCGGTCTCGTGCGGGTGCAGCAGCACGCGCTCGCCCAGCACCGCGCCGTCCGGGCCGACCACGTCCCAGCGGTCGGCATAGTGATCCCAGCCCGCGTCGGCGTGGGCGACCGTGACATCGAACCGGTAGCTGCCGTCGGCGGAACGCGTCACCGCCACGTCGACCACGTCGGCCTCGCCGGCACCGGCCGCTCCCGCCGCCAGCGCCAGGCCCGTCGCCATCGCCGCCCTGCCCAGCCTGCTTCGCATCGCCTCGTCTCCCGCGCTGCCGCAACCGCCTCAGGGTAGCGGCAGCGGCCGGCGAGGCCAGTCACCGTTGGGTGAGACGGCGTGAGCGGCTCAGCCGGCAGCGTCGTCGATCGGCCGCGGCTTGCGGTCCTCGCCGATGGCGACATAGGTGAACACGCCCTGGGTCACGCGGTGGCGCTCGCCGTGGCCGCGATGGTGCGACCAGGCCTCGACCCGGATCGCCATCGAGGTCCGGCCGATCCGCACGATCTCGGCATGGCAGCTGACCACGTCGCCGACAAAGACCGGGCGGTGGAAGGTCATCGAATCGATCGCTACGGTCGCCACCCGGCCCCGCGCCCGCTCCCAGGCCACCACGGCGCCGGCCAGGTCCATCTGTGACAGCAGCCAGCCGCCGAAGATGTCGCCGGACGGGTTGGTGTCGGCCG
Organism: Alphaproteobacteria bacterium; assembly: GCA_041396705.1. Classification (NCBI taxonomy): domain Bacteria; kingdom Pseudomonadati; phylum Pseudomonadota; class Alphaproteobacteria; species Alphaproteobacteria bacterium. The sequence goes on along the minus strand of JAWKYB010000012.1, from coordinate 171,898 downwards.
GCATGGCGATGGTCTGGGTGGCAAGGGTGCCGCGCGGCGCGGCGCCGTCGGCGGCCTCAGGTCCGGTGTCGTCCATCGCGGCGAGTTCTCCGTTTCTGCGCGCCGAATCGGCTCGGCGCCGGATGCGGGTCCGCCCCGCTCATAGCGTCGGCGCGCCGGCTTGTCCCGGCCCGGATGGCGCGGCGGCGGGGCGGCGCGCGGCGGATTGCCTTGAATCGCGCGGAGTCGCATCCCTATAGTCCGCCGCCATGAGCGACCTGTTCACCGCCGCGGCCACGCCCGACAGCTACAGCGCCAAGGACATCGAGGTCCTGGAGGGGCTGGAGCCGGTGCGCCGCCGGCCGGGCATGTACATCGGCGGCACCGACGAACGCGCCCTGCACCACCTGGTGTCCGAGCTGCTGGACAACGCGATGGACGAGGTCATCGCGGGCCATGCCAGCTTCATCTCGGTCGAGCTCGCCGGCGACGGCTGGGTCGGCGTGCGCGACAACGGCCGCGGCTTTCCGGTCGATCCGCATCCGAAGTTCCCGTCGAAGTCGGCGCTGGAGGTGGTGCTGACCACCCTGCATTCGGGCGGCAAGTTCTCCGGCAAGGCCTATGCCACCTCCGGCGGCCTGCACGGCGTCGGCGTCTCGGTGGTGAACGCGCTGGCCGAGGCGCTGGAGGTCGAGGTGGCGCGCGACAAGCGGCTGTGGCGCCAGGGCTTCGCGCGCGGCGTGCCGACCGGCCCGCTGGTCGACGCCGGGCCGATGCCGAACCGCCGCGGCACCCTGGTCCGCTTCCGGCCCGACCCGCAGATCTTCGGCGACCTCAGGCTGAGGCCGGCGCGGCTCTACGAGATGGCACGGTCGAAGGCCTATCTGCACCGCGGCGTCGAGATCCGCTGGTCGTGCGCGCCGGAGCTGCTGCGCGACGGCGACACGACGCCGGCCGAGGCGCGGCTGCACTTCCCCGGCGGCCTGGCCGATTTCCTCGCCGCCACGCTGGGCGGCCGGCCGCAGGTGACGCCGCTGCCCTTCGCCGGCAAGGCCGAGCTGGCCGACGGCCAGGGCCGGGTCGAATGGGCGGTGGCCTGGCCGCTGGACCAGGAGGGCGGCCTGCGCGCCTATTGCAACACCGTGCCGACGCCGCAGGGCGGCAGCCATGAACAGGGCCTGCGCACCGCGCTGACGCGCGGCCTGCGCGGCTACGCCGAGCTGGTCGGCAACAAGAAGGCGGCCGGCCAGATCACCGCCGAGGACGTGGTCGACGGCGCCTTCGCCATGCTGTCGCTGTTCATCGTCGACCCGCAGTTCCAGGGCCAGACCAAGGAGCGGCTGGCGATGCCGGGCGCGACCCGGCTGGTCGACGCCGCGCTGAAGGATCACTTCGACCACTGGGTGGCGCAGGACCCGGCCGCCGGCAGCGCGCTGCTGGCTCATGTGCTGGCGCGGGCCGAGGAGCGGATGGCGCGCCGCCAGGCCAAGGACCTGCAACGCAAGACCGCGACGGCGCGCAAACTCAGGCTGCCCGGCAAGCTGGCCGACTGCGCCAGCGGCGCGGCCGCCGGCACCGAGCTGTTCCTGGTTGAGGGCGACAGCGCCGGCGGCTCGGCCAAGCAGGCGCGCGACCGCGAGACGCAGGCGGTGCTGCCGTTGCGCGGCAAGATCCTCAACGTCGCCAGCGCCAGCCTGGAAAAGCTGCAGCAGAACCAGGAACTGGCCGACCTGCTGCAGGCGCTCGGCTGCGGCCGGCGCGAGCACTATCGCGACGAGAACCTGCGCTACGAGCGCGTCGTCATCATGACCGACGCCGACGTCGACGGCGCCCACATCGCCTCGCTGCTGATGACGTTCTTTTTCCGCGAGATGCCGCAACTCATTGCCAACGGCCATCTTTTCCTGGCCATGCCGCCGCTATACCGCCTCTCGCGCGGCGGCGAGGTGCACTATGCCCGCGACGATGCGCACCGCGAGCAGCTGATGCGCGCGGTGTTCAAGGGCCAGGGCAAGGTCGAGGTCAGCCGGTTCAAGGGGCTGGGCGAAATGCCGGCGCGCCAGCTGCGCGAGACGACGATGGACCCGAAGACCCGCAGCATGCTAAGGGTCTCGCTGTCCGACGGAGCCCGCGCCGCCGCCTATGGCGGCACGGCGGGCTTGGTCGAAAGTCTGATGGGCCGGAAACCGGAGCTGCGCCTCGCCTACATACAGCAGCATGCCGCCGAGGCCGAAGACCTGGACGTCTGACCGGAACGCAAGACGAGAGACACTCGGCGACGGCAAAATAGCCCGACTGTCCTGTGTCAATTGACAGTTAGGGTCCTGCTCCTATAGTCCGCTGACCTCCGACCGAGCATGAAGGAACTTGGCGCTGATTGATGATTCGCCAGTGAATGCCGAGGCATTTGCCGCATTGGGATTGAGCGAGCCGGTCGTAAACGCGGTTGCCGATTCCGGGTATCAGACTCCAACACCGATCCAGGCCCAGGCCATCCCGCAAGTCTTGATCGGGCGGGACGTGCTCGGCTGTGCCCAGACCGGCACCGGCAAGACCGCCTCGTTCGTCTTGCCGATGATCGACATCCTGAGCTCGGGACGGGCCCGCGCCCGCATGCCGCGTTCGCTGATCCTGGAGCCGACGCGCGAGCTGGCGGCGCAGGTGTCGGAGAACTTCGTCAAGTACGGCAAGTACCAGTCGCTGTCCTTCGCGCTGCTGATCGGCGGCGTGTCGTTCGACGAGCAGGAAAAGAAGCTGGACCGCGGGGTCGACGTGCTGATCGCGACGCCGGGCCGGCTGCTGGACCACACCGAGCGCGGCGGCGTCATCCTGACGGCGGTCAAGCTGCTGGTGATCGACGAAGCCGACCGCATGCTCGACATGGGCTTCATCCCGGATATCGAGCGCATCGTCTCGAAGCTGCCGAAGAGCCGGCAGACGCTGTTCTTCTCGGCGACGATGCCGCCGGAGATCCGCCGCCTGGCCGACTCCTTCCTGGTCAACCCGCGCGAGATCACGGTGGATCCGCCGTCTTCGACCGCCACCACCATCGAACAGTTCCTGGTGCCCTATCAGGGCCGGGACCGCGAGAAGCGGGCGGCGCTGCGTGCCGTGATCGACAACGAGAGCATCCAGAACGGGCTGGTGTTCTGCAACCGCAAGCGCGACGTCGGCGTCGTCTTCCGCTCGCTGAAGCGGCACGGCTACAACGCCGGCGAGCTGCACGGCGACATGGCGCAGGAATCGCGCATGGCGACGCTGGACGCCTTCAAGCGCGGCGAGATCCAGCTGCTGGTCGCCAGCGACGTCGCCGCCCGCGGGCTCGACATCGCCGCGGTCAGCCACGTCATCAACTACGACGCCCCGGTCAATGCCGAGGACTATGTCCACCGCATCGGCCGCACCGGGCGGGCCGGGCGCAGCGGCCGTTCGCTGACCATCGTCGGCGACGCGGACGCCAAGCACGTGCAGGCGATCGAGAAGCTGATCGGCCGCACGATCCCGGCGATGAGCGCTGCCGGCGAGGCGCTGGCCGATGTCGGGCTGGAAGCGCCGGCGCCGGCCAGCCGGCGCCGCCGGCGCGGCAAGGCCGACGCGGCCAAGGAGGCCGCACCGCGCGAAGAGAAGTCGCAGGCGCCGCGCAGGCGCGACGAGGCGCCGGCCGAAGGTCGCCGCTCGCGGCGCGGGAGCGAGGAACGGCCGCAGCGCGGGGCCGAGGAACGGCCGCAGCGCGGCGCGGAGCAACGATCGCGGCGGGGCGGCGAAGACCGTCAGGCGTCCGAAGGCGGCCCCCGGTCGGCCAAGGGCGAGTCGCGGCGCCGGACACGCGGCGGCGAGGACGAACCCGAGGCGCTGCAGGGCTTCGGCGACCACGTGCCCGCCTTCCTGCTTATCCCGTTGCCGGAACTGGGCAAGGACGCTAAAGGGTCGACCTGACCGCGGCGTGGCCGGACGGGTCCCGCGGCGCCGAAGGGGAGCCCCATGCAGACGATCTTCATCATGGTCAAGAGCGAGCTCGGCCGGTCCTACGACGTTGCCGACGCCGCGGTCGATGTCGAAGGCGTGTCGGAAGTCTATTCTATTTCAGGTCAGTACGACCTGTTGATGAAGTGCTACCTTGAGGACGATCGCGATATCGGCCACTTCGTCAACCAGGAGATCCAGACCCTGCCGGGGGTCAAGGACACGTTCACGCTGATCACGTTCAAGGCCTTCGCCTGAGGCATCGGGCGGTGGCCGACACACGCCGTCCGCTTGCCGGCCAGACCGCGCTGGTCACCGGCGGCAGCCGCGGAATCGGCGCCGCCATCGCCGACGCCCTCGCCGCCGACGGCGCGTCGCTGTGGATCACCGGACGCAACGAGACCGTGCTGGCGGCAGTGGCCGCCGATCTCGCCCGCCGCCACGACGTGCCGGTGCGTCATGCCCGCTGCGACGTGACCGCGCCGCAGGACATCGATGCGCTGGCGGCCGCCATCGGCACGGCGTGTCCGCGGCTCGAGATCCTGGTCAACAACGCCGGCGCCGCCGACAGCATCGCCTTCGACAAGCTGGACGAGGGGTTCTGGCAGCGGATGCTGGACACCAACCTGACCAGCGTCTACCGCGTCGGCCGGGCGCTGCTGCCGCTGCTGCGGCGGGCGGAGGACGGTGCGCGCATCGTCAACGTCGCCTCGACGGCGGGGCTGGTCGGCTTTCCCTATGTCACGGCCTATTGCGCCGCCAAGCACGGCGTCGTCGGCCTGACCCGCGCTCTGGCCGCCGAGCTGGCCCGCGACGGCATCACCGTCAACGCGGTCTGCCCGGGCTATACCGATACCGAGCTGGTCGACCAGGCGGTGGCGACGATCACGGCGAAGACGGGCATGAACGCGAGCCGCGCCCGCGACGGCCTGATCGCGAACGTGCCGATCGGTCGCTACATCCGACCGGCCGAGGTCGCGGCCGCGGTCCGCTGGCTGTGCCAGGCGGAGGCCGCCGGCGTCACCGGCACCGCGATCCCGATCGCCGGCGGCGCGGTGACCTGAGGCCCGTCACGGCCCGCCCGGATCACGGCTCGGCGCGCGGTTGTCCGTCGGGCGGCGGCGGGCGCCGCGGCCGCGTGAACCCGTCCCACAGGCCGAGCACGAAACCGGCCGCGATGCCGCCGGCATCGAGGCCGTTGCCGTGGCGGTCCGCCACGGTCGGCCGCCCGCGACCGCGCATCACCAGCGCGACCAGCAGCGCCAGCACGATCAGGATCGCGCCGACGATGGCCAGCGCCCCGCCCGTGCCCACCAGCGCCGCGAACCCGACGACGGCGGCCGCACTGAGCAAGCCGATCGCGACCAGCGTCAGCGCCAGCACGATCAGCCCGGCAAACAGGTTGTCGAGCAGGTTCTTCATGCCGGCCGCGCCGCTCCGGCCTTAGCGGCGCAGCAGGATGGCGGCCAGCGCGCCGGCGACGAAGGCGATGCCCATCGCCGCCATCGGGTGCGTCCGCACGCTGTCGCGCACCGACGCCGCCGCCGCCTCGCCATACTCGCGCGCCCGCGACTGCATGTCCTCCGCCACGTCCACCGCGGCATCGCGCACGCGGTTCACCCGCTGCTTGACCTGCGGCTGGATGACCTCCTTGACCGACCTGGACAGCGAGGAAAGTTCCTCGCGCAGCTTGGCGATGTCGGCCTCCAGCTTCTCCTGGGTGTCCTTCGCCGAATCCGGTGTGCTAGCCATCGCGTCCTCTCCGTTGCGACCGATCCCGCCTTAACATCACCAGCTGGCGTTTCGTTCCGCCGATTCAAGCGAATCCGCCGTGCGGCGCGTTGTCTCTGATGGAAGGGCCGGGCCAGCGCTTTCCCTGATTTCAACAGGTTATCGCCCGGCGTGCAAGAGCTGTGTCAACAAGACCGCGCATCGGCAACCGTGGCGCGGCGCGCTTGCTGCTGATGACAGAGGGCCCCGCTCCCGGCCTATAGTGGCCGATGATGTCCGAGCACCGCTTTGAGTCCGCCGCATACTTCGCCATCGACGACGCCGCGGCCTATCGCGCCCGGCACGTGCGCTGGCGGGTCGACGGCCCGGTCGGTACCGTCGTGCTCGACCGGCCGGCGCGCAAGAACCCGCTGACCTTCCAGTCCTATGCCGAGCTGCGCGACCTGTTCCGCGCCCTGGCGCGCTGCGACGCCGTCAAGACCGTCGTGATCGCTGGCGCCGGCGGCAACTTCTGCTCCGGCGGCGACGTGCACGAGATCATCGGCCCCCTGCTCGACCAGGACATGACCGGCCTGCTGGCCTTCACGCGGCTGACCGGCGACCTGGTGCTGGCGATGCGTGCCTGCCCGCAGCCGATCGTCGCCGCGGTCGACGGCATCTGCGTCGGCGCCGGCGCCATCCTCGCCATGGCCTCGGACATCCGCATCGGCACGCCGGCGGCGAAGGTCGCGTTCCTGTTCACCCGCGTCGGACTGGCCGGCTGCGACATGGGCGCCTGCGCGATGCTGCCGCGCATCGTCGGCCAGGGCCGGGCGGCCGAGCTGCTCTACACCGGCCGCATCATGCCGGCCGACGAGGCGGAGCGCTGGGGCTTCTTCAACCGGCTGGTCGAACCCGCCGGGCTGGGCGCGGCGGCCGAGGACACCGCGCGCCGGCTGGCCGAGGGGCCGACCTTCGCCCACGGCATCACCAAGCGGATGCTGCACCGCGAATGGGACATGGGGCTGGAATCCGCCATCGAGGCGGAGGCGCAGGCCCAGGCGATCTGCATGCAGACCAACGACTTCCGCCGCGCCTACGACGCCTTCGTCGCCAAGCGCCCGCCGGCGTTCGAGGGCGATTGATGGCCGACCGCAGCTTTCTCGACTGGCCGTTCCTGACCGACGCCCACCGGGCGCTGGCCGACAAGCTGGAGAGCTGGTGCGCGGCCAGGCTGGCGCGGTTCGGCCATGGCGAGGCGACGGTCGACGCCGACTGCCGCGCCCTCGTCGCCGCGCTGGGCGAGGCCGGCTGGCTCGGCATCCCGGTCCCTGACGACGGCAAGCCGCTCGACGTCCGCGCCCTCTGTCTCGCCCGCGAGACCCTGGCGCTGCCATCACGGCCTCGCCGACTTCGCCCTGGTGATGCCAGGGGCTGGGCACCGCGGCGCTGGCCGCCTTCGGCAACCCGGCGCAGCGCGCGCGCATCCTGCCGCCGGTGCGCGAGGGGCGTGCGATCGCCGCGCTGGCGATGACCGAGCCGCAGTCGGGCTCGGACGTGGGCGCGGTGGCGACCGCCGCGGTCGAGGACGCCGGCGGCTGGGTGCTGGAACGGCGAGAAGACGCTGATCTCCAACGCCGGTATCGCCGACCACTATCTCGTGCTGGCCCGCAGCGACGGGCCGGGCACCCGCGGGCTCAGCCTGTTCGTGGCGCCGGCCGATGCGCCCGGCCTGACCGTGGCGGAGCGCCAGCAGGTGATCGCCCCGCACCCGCTCGGCCGGCTGGCGTTCGACGGCTGCCGGCTGCCCGCCGACGCGCTGGTCGGGCCGCGCGGCGGCGGATTCAAGGCGGTGATGACCGTGCTCGACCGGTTCCGCCCGTCGGTCGGCGCCGCGGCGCTGGTTTTGCCCGCCGCGCGCTCGACGGGCGCTGGCCTGGAGCGAGCGCCGGCCGATGTTCGGCACCACCCTGGCCGAGATGCCGGTGACCCAGGCCGCGCTGGCCGACATGGCGCTGGACATCGACGCGGCCGCGCTGCTGGTCTACCGCGCCGCCTGGCGCGCCGACACCGTCGACGGCCGCAACACCCGCGAGGCCTCGATGGCCAAGCTCTTTGCCACCGAGGCGGCGCAGCGCGTGGTCGACGCCGCGGTGCAGATGCACGGCGGCAGCGGCGTCGTGCTAGGCTCGATCGTCGAGCGGCTGTATCGCGAGGTCAGGGCGCTGCGCATCTACGAGGGCGCCTCGGAGGTCCAGCGCCAGATCGTCGGCGCGCAGACCCGGGCCGCCTTCGCCGCCGCACCGGAGGGCGGAACGGGCCATGCACATGCATCCTAGCGGCCACGTCGACAGCTTCGCGCGCGACAACCTGCCGCCGCCGCACCTGTGGCCGGTGATCGATGCGCACGGCCTGAACGATCTCGCCTATCCGGAGCGGCTGAACTGCGCCGCGACGCTGATCGACGACGCGCTCGCCGCCGGCCATGGCGCCCGGCCGGCGATCCACTTCGCCGACGGCGCCTGGAGCTATGCCGAGCTGGCCGACCGGGTCGACCGGCTGGCGCATGTGCTGGTCGCCGACATGGGCGTGGTGTCGGGCAACCGCGTGCTGCTGCGCGGCGGCGGCGGCCCGATGATGGCCGCTGCCTGGCTGGCGGTGGTCAAGGCCGGCGCCATCGCGGTCGCCACCATGCCGCTGTTGCGCGCCCGCGAGCTGGCCGTGATCGTCGACAAGGCCGAAATCGATTTCTGCCTCTACGAGAAGGCGTTGGGCGACGAAGTTTACGCGATTGCCGACCACGCGGCGCGCCCGCTGGTCCGCCGCAGCTTCGGCGACCCGGCCGCCGACGACGCGGTCGAGCCGCTGATGGCGCGGCACGGCGCCCCCTTCCCGGCCGCCGACACCGCCGACGACGACGTCTGCCTGATCGCCTTCACCTCCGGCACCACCGGCAAGCCGAAGGGCACCATGCACTTCCACCGCGACGTGCTGGCGATCTGCGACTGCTTCCCGCGCTATGTGCTGCGCCCGACCGCGGACGACGTCTTCATCGGCTCGCCGCCGCTGGCCTTCACCTTCGGCCTGGGCGGGCTGCTGCTGTTCCCGATGCGCGCGTTCGCGGCGACCGTGCTGCTGCCGCGCACACCCCAGCCGAGCTGATCGCCGCCATCGCGCGCTTCAGGGCGACGGTCACTTCACCGCGCCGACCGCCTATCGCGCCATGCTCGACCGCTTCTACGAGGCCGGCAGCTGCGATCCATCGCCAGCCTGCGCAAAGTGCGTCTCCGCCGGCGAGACGCTGCCGGCTCACGACCTTCGAGCGTAGCGCCGGAGTCCGCCGGCATCACCATCATCGACGGCATCAGCGCGACCAGGGATCTTTGCCCATCTTCATCTCGGCCGACGAAGGAAAACATACGGCCCAGCGCCACCGGCAAGCCTTCGATCCCCGGCTATCGCGCGGGTGGTCGACGCCGCCGGCGCGCCGCACCGCCAGCGAGTCGGCCGGCTGGCGGTGCGCGGCCCGACCGGCTGCCGCTACCTCGCCGACGACCGCCAGGCCGTCTATGTCAAGGACGGCTGGAACCTGACCGGCGACGCCTACATGGTCGACGCGGACGGCTATTTCATCTACCAGGCGCGCACCGACGACGCTGATCATCGTCCGGCTACAACATCGCCGGGCCGGAGGTGGGCAGCGCTGCTGGAGCATGACGACGATACGCGAATGCGCGGTGATCAGCATGCGGACGCCGAGCGCGGCCCATCGTCAAGGCGTTCGTGGTGCTGCGCGAGGGGGTCGAGGCCGGGCCGGACACCGCCAAGGCGCTGGGACTTCGTCAAACGCACGGTCGCACCGTTCAGTACCCGCGCGCGGTCGCCTTCGTCGACAGCCTGCCGCGCACCGAGACCGGCAAGGTGCAGCGCTTCAAGCTGCGCGACGCTGGCTGACCGGCATGGTCAACCGCCCGCGTCCCGACGACGCCCCGCGCCGCCGGCGCGAACCGGTGTTCAACACCGAGGGCAAGCTGTTCAGCCTGCTGTTCGCGGCGGCCTGCGTCGCGGTGTTCGTCTACCGGGACCTGCGACCGACCGAGCAGGCGCAATTCATCCCGCCTTCGGCCTGACGCCAGGTATTTCCTGAAGGGACTGGAACGCAGCTGAGGCCTGGCCCTGCTGCCCTGCAACTGCCGCTGTTCACCATGCTGCTGCACGACGGCTTCTGGCACCTGTTCCTGGACATGGTCGCCCTGCTGTCGTTCGGACCGGCGGTGGGGCGCGCCATCAGGACCTGGCGGATGGCGCTGCTGTTCGTGCTGGGCGGTCTCGCCGCCGCGCTGGCCGAGGTCTACCTGACCGCGGAGCCGGCGATCGTGATGATCGGCGCCAGCGGCGTCTTCGCAGTCATATCCCGCCTATGTCATGCTGTGGCCGACCGGCTGGCTGTTCCTGTTCGTGATCGCGATGCCGGGCTGGGTCTGGATGATCGTCGTCGTGCTGCTGCACGTGGCGCTGGGCTGGATCTGGCCGGTCGAGGGCATCGCCTGGTGGGCGCACATGGGCGGGCTGGTCGCCGGGCTGGTGCTGATCCTGTTCCTGCGGCCGCCTGGCGTGGCGCTGTTCCAGCCGTCGCCGCGGCCGCCGCGCCGGGTGCGCCGGAGCACGCCCGAATGACGGCGTTCGAGACGATGCGGCTGCCGGCCGAAGCGGACGTCCAGGCCCCCGACGGCTCCGACGTGCGGGCGCTGCTGCGGCTGCCGGGCGGCAGCATGGCCCACTTCACGCTCGCGCCGGAGCAGGTCGCAGGCGGTCACCACAACACGGTCGAAGAGATCTGAGTACATCGTCGCCGGCCGCGGATATGGCGCCAGCAGGGCGGCCGCGAAGCGGTGGTTGCTCTGGAGCCCGGCGTCTGCCTGACGGTCCGCTCGGCACCGATTTCCAGTTCAGGGCGGCCGGCGACGCGCCGCGCTATGCTCGTCGCCGTCACCATCACCGCCCTGGCCGCTGGACCGCGAGGAGGCGCGGCCGGTCGCCCAGGCCGGTGGCCCGCCGCGCTGTAGGCCGCGCGGCGCCATCGAGCAGGTCGAACAACCGGCGCTCGGCGCCAGGTCTCGCTTGCCAGCGAGATGCCGGGTTCACGTCGACGATCGCCGCGCCGTCGCCGGCGCGCAGCGTGTCGCCGTTCAGCGCGACGGTGCCGCCGGGCGACCTGCAGCGAGGCATGGCGACCGTCCGGGATGGCGATGGTCGAGGCTGTCGTCGGCAGCGAGCTCGGCGACATGGGCCGCGTCCTGGTGGATGGTGATGGCGCCGTCGCTGCCGTCGCGGTCGCCGACCAGACGCAGGCGGCCGCGCCGCTGCTGCGGCGGAAACACCTTCTGCTCATAGCCCGGCTCCAGGCCGCGCCGCTCCGGCAGGATCCAGATCTGCCAGAAGTGCCGGCTCGCTGGCGCTCGGGTTGTATTCCGAATGGGTGATGCCGGTGCCGGCGCTCATCCGCTGGACGTCGCCGGGCCGGATCACCGAGCCGTTGCCCAGCGAATCCTTGTGCTCCAGGGCGCCGGTCAGGACGTAGGACACGATCTCCATGTCGCGATGGGCATGGGTGGCGAAGCCGGCGCCCGGCACCACCCGGTCCTCGTTGATCACGCGCAGCGCGCGGAACCCCATCAGCGCCGGGTCGCGATAGTCGCCGAACGAAAAGCTGTGCCGGCTGTCGAGCCAGCCGATCTGCGTTTGGCCGCGGCTGTCGCGGTCGCGGACGACGATCATCGCGCTGTCTCCCTGGCCGGCTGTGGCGGGGTCGGCCCCGCGCGGTGCGAGCCCGTGACCTGGGACCGCCGGCCGGCAAAGGAAAGCCCGCGGGCGTGGCCGCTTCCGCTTTGGCATCGCGGCAGCCCTCGCCTATGATCCCCGCCAAGGGCGACGGCCCAGAGAACGCGACGAGGGAGACATCCATGCGACAACACATCATCGGCGCCGCCGTGGGCGCGGCGGCGCTGGCCGGGGCCGGCATCGCCCAGGCCGACGAGATCAAGATCGGCTTCATCGCCACCCTGTCCGGCCCGGCTGCGGCCCTGGGCCAGGACCTGCTCGACGGCTTCCAGCTCGGCATCGCCGACAGCGGCGGCACGCTGGGCGGGCTCGACGTCGACCTGATCGTCGAGGACGACCAGCTGAAGCCCGACGTCGGGCGCCAGGTCGCCCAGTCGATGCTGGAGCGCGACGAGGTCGACATGATCGTCGGCATCGTCTTCTCCAACGTGATGATGGCGGTGGCGCCGCTGGTGATCGAGAACGAGACCATCCTGGTCAGCGCCAATGCCGGTCCGTCGCCGCTGGCCGGCGAGATGTGCAGCCCGTACTTCTTCAACGTCGCCTGGCAGAACGACAACACGCATGAGGCCATGGGCCAGTACGTCAAGGACCAGGGCTTCGACAACGTCTATATCATGGCGCCGAACTATCCGGCCGGCACCGATGCGCTCGCCGGCTTCAAGCGCTTCTACGACGGCGGGCTGGCCGGCGAGGTCTATACCCAGCTCAACCAGACCGACTATGCCGCCGAACTGGCTGAGCTTCGCGCCGCAAACCCCGACGCCGTCTATATTTTCTATCCCGGCGGCATGGGCGTGAACTTCGTCAAGCAATACGCGCAGGCCGGGCTGATGGAGACGATCCCGCTGTTCGGACCGTCGTTCAGCTTCGACCAGACCATCCTGCCAGCGGTCGGCGAGGCGGCGCTCGGCGTGTTCAACACCTCGTTCTGGACCCAGGACCTCGACAACGCCGCCAACGCGCAGTTCGTCGCCGGCTTCGAGGCGGCCTACGACCGCATCCCGTCGCCCTACGCCGCCCAGGCCTACGACGCCGCCCGACTGCTCGACAGCGCGCTGGCCGCCGTCGGCGGCGCCACGGACGACACCGCGGCGCTGATCGCGGCGCTGGAGGCCGCGGACTTCGAGTCGGTGCGCGGCCCGTTCCGGTTCAACACCAACCATTTCCCGATCCAGAACTTCTATGTCCGCGAGGTGGTCATGCTGGACGACGGCCGCATCGGCAATGCGCTGCGCGGCACCGTGTTCGAGGCGCATGGCGACGCCTACGCCGCCGACTGTCCCATGGAGTGACCTGCCGCAACCTCGCGCGGCCGTTCCGAACGCGCGACCGCGTCATGGCCGGTCCGGTGCGCGCCTACCCGCAGGGGTGGAGCCCGGTCGGCCAAAGAAGCCCGGGTCAAGCCCGGGCATGACGCATCCCGGGGATCGACCGGCCGCGACGGGGATGGCCTGAGCCATGTCCGCGCTGCTCCTCCTCGAACAATGCCTGAACGGGCTGCAGCTCGGCGTCATGCTGTTCCTGATGGCGGCCGGGCTGACGCTGGTGTTCGGCATCATGAACCTGGTCAACCTGGCCCATGGTTCGCTGTACATGATCGGAGCCTATCTGGCCGCGACCCTGGTGCCGGCGACCGGCTCCTTCGCCCTCGGCCTGCTGCTCGCCCTCGCCGGCGCCGCCGCCGTCGGGGTCGCGCTGGAGCTGGCGGTGCTGCGCACGCTGTACGAGCGCAGCCACCTCGACCAGGTGCTGGCCACCTTCGGCCTGATCCTGACCATCAACGAGCTGGTGCGCATCCTTTGGGGCCCGCAGGCCTATTTCATGGCGCTGCCGGCCGGCCTCGACGGCTCGGTCGAGATCGTGCCCGGCGCGCCCTACCCCCGTGTTCCAGCTGGCGGTGATCGGCGTCGGGCTCGCGGTGGCGCTCGGCCTCTATCTGCAGTCGGCCGCACCCAGCTCGGCATGCTGATCCGCGCCGGCGCCAGCAACCGGCGCATGGTCGGCGCGCTCGAGTCGACATCGCCCTGCTCCTACGGCCTGATCTTCGGCCTCGGCGCCGCGCTGGCCGGGCTTGCCGGCATGATGTCCGGGCGCTGTTCTCGGTCGAGGTCGGCATGGGCGAGCCGGTGCTGATCCACGCCTTCGTGGTGATTGTCATCGGCGGCATGGCTCGATCCGCGGCGCCTTCGCCGCCGCGCTGTTGGTCAGGCTGGCCGACACCTTCGGCCGCATCCTGCTGCCGCCGGCGGTGGCCCGGAGATGACGATCTACATGCTGATGGCCGCCGAGCGCTGTTCTGGCGTCCGCGCGGCCTGTTTCCAGCCCATGGCTGAGCGTTCCGGTTGCAGGACTGGGCCGAGCCGCTGGTGGCCTGGCCCTGCTCGCCGCGCCCTGCCCTGGGGCGCCGAGGCGGCCGGCGAGCGCTTCCTACATCATCTTCGCCAGCCGCATCCTGGTGTTCGCGCTGGCCGCGATCGGCACCGACCTGATCCTCGTGATTACGGCGGCATGGTCAGCTTCGGCCGCCGCCTTCTTCGGCGTCGGTGCCTACACCATGGGCATCCTCGCCGCCACGCCGGACGGCACCGCCCTGTTCTTCCTCGATTGGGACATCGGCGGGACCGCAACCTGTTCGTCCACCTGCCGGCGGCGTGCTGGTCGCCGGTCTGGCGGCACGCTGCTGATCGGGCTGGTGGTGCTGCGCACCACCGGCGTCTACTTCATCATGATCACGCTCGCCTTCGCCAGATGCTCTTCCTGTTCGTCTCGCTGGACGGCTATGGCGGCGACGACGGGCTTTCGCTGTTCGGCCGGTCCGATACCGCCCGGCCTGCTCGACCTTGGCGACCGCACCAGCTCTACTACCTGATCCTGGGCTGCCTGGCGCGGCCTGCAGCTTCCTCCGGCTGGCCGTCCGCGCCCGCTTCGGCCTGACGCTGACCGGCATCCGCAACATCGGCCGGATGGAGGCGATCGGCGTGCCGACCTTCCGCTACGGCACAGCTGCGCGCTCGTCATCGCCGGCGCGCTGTGCGGCCTGGCCGGGGCGCTGATGGCCAATCTCGACCGCTTCGTCAGCCCGTCGCTGATGCACTGGACCCGCTCCGGCGAGCACTGATCATGGTCATATTGAGCGGCATGGGCCGGCTGGCCGGCGCCGTGCTGGGCGCCGCGCTGTTCCTGTTGCTGGAGGACGTGCTGCCCGGCCTGCTCGACCTCTTCGGCGACGGCTGGGGCCAGCGCGGGTGGCGCTGGGGCCAGTCTGATCTGGTCGTGCTGTTCGCCCGCGGCAGCATCGCCCGGGCTGGTCGAGGCCGGCTGGCGCGGAGCCCGCGACGATGACCGCGGCCGCACTGCGGGTCGGACCTAGTCCAAGCACTTCGGCGGGCTGGTCGCCAGCGACCGACAGCCGGGCTCGCTGCCGGCAGAAGGAGAAGCTGCATGCCGTGATCGGGCCGAACGGCGCCGGCAAGACCACGCTGATCGCCCAGCTGGCCGGCAACCTGAAGCCGGATCGCGGCCGCATCCGTGTTCGGCCGCGACGTCACACACTGTCGCCGCATGCGGGTCGGACATGGGCTGGCCCTTCGTTCCAGATCACCAGCCTGTTCCGCGACCTCGACCGTGCTGGACAATGTGCGCCGTGCCGTGCTGGCCCGCACCGGCCATGGTTTCGGCTTCCTCCGGCCGACCGGGAGCGACCCGGCGCTGACCGGTCCGGCGCTGGCCTGCCTCGACCGCGTCCGGGCTGGCCGAGCGCGCCGGCGCCGTCGCCGGCACATGGCCCATGGCGAACGACGCCGGCTGGAATCGCCGATGGCGCTGTACCAGGCCGAAAGTGCTGCTGCTCGACGAGCCGATGGCCGGCGCCGGCCCGGACGAGCGCGGCGATCGTCGCCCTGCTCGGCGCTGAAGACACGATGACAGTCCTGCTGGTCGAGCACGACATGGACGCGGTGTTCGCGCTGGCCGACCGGATCAGCGTGCTGGTCGGCCGGGTGATCGCCTGCGACGTGCCGGCGGCGGTGCGCGCCAACGCAGCGGCGGTGCAGGAGGCCTATCTGGGCGAGGAGCGGCTGGCGTGCTGAGCGTGGAGGCGTCGATGCCGGCTACGACGCCTCGCAGGTGCTGTTCAGCCTGTCCTTCGCCGTCGGCGCAGGCGAGGATCGTCTCGCTGCTCGAGCGCAACGGCATGGGCAAGACCACCGCGATCCTGGCGGTGACCGGTCTGAACCCCGCCCAGTGCGCAGCCGCATCGGCTGGGACGGACGCCGATCGGGCCGCGAGCGGCCGCGCCATCGCCCGGCGCGGCATCCAGGCTGGTGCCGGAGGGACGCCAGATCTTCCCCAACCCTGACCGTGACCGCGAGAACCTGGTCGCCACCGCCCACCCGCCGCGCGGGGCCTGGAGCTGGACCGTCGCCCGCGTATTCGCTGTTCCGAGCTGGCCCGGCGGGCGAGCGCCATGGCGGCCGGCTGTCCGGCGGCGAGCAGCAGATGCTGGCGATCGGCCGTGCACTGATGACCAACCCGCGGCTGCTGATCCTCGACAGGGAGCGACCAGGGCTGGCGCCGCTGGTCGCCACGACATCTGGACCGCGCTGGACGCACTGCGGCGCACCGGGCTGGCCATCCTGGTGGTCGACAAGAACCTGCCGGCGCTGATGGCGCTGGCCGACCTACGTCATCATCGAGAAGAGCCAGCCGGAGTCCCGCTGGGCCGGCGACAGCCCGCCGCCTTCGCCGCAAACCCGACGCTGCCTGAGCACGCTATCTGGGCGTCTGACCCCGGGCGGGAACCGGCGCCGGCTCAGTCGTTGGCGAGCAGGTGGATCAGGCTGGAGGTGTCCCAGCGCTGGCCGCCGCGGGCCTGGACCTGGGCATAGAACTGGTCGACCAGCGCCGTCACCGGCAGCCGCGCTTGTTGCGCCGCGCCTCGGCGGAGCAGATCGACAGATCCTTGCGCATCCAGTCGACCGCGAAGCCATAGTCGAACTTGCCGGCGGTCATGGTCGCGGCGCGGTTGTCCATCTGCCACGACTGCGCCGCCCCCTTCGAGATCACGGCGATGACCTTCTCCATGTCGAGGCCGGCGCGGATACCGAAATTGACGCCCTCGGACAGACCCTGGACCAGGCCGGCGATGCAGATCTGGTTGACCATCTTGGTCAGCTGGCCCGAGCCCGCCGGCCCCCATCAGCACACGGACTTGGCGAAGCTGTCGATCTCCAGCTTGACCCGGTCGGAGCAGCGCCTGGTCGCCGCCGACCATCACGGTCAGCTGGCCGTTCTCCGCCCCGGCCTGGCCGCCGGAGACGGGGCCGTCGAGGAAGGCGACGCCCTTCGCCTTGGCCACGCCGTAGAGCTCGCGGGCCACATCGGCCGACGCGGTGGTGTGGTCGACGAAGAAGCCGCCGGCCGCCATGCCGGCCAGCGCGCCGTCGTCGCCGAGCACGACGCTGCGCAGGTCGTCGTCGTTGCCGACGCAGGCGAACACGATCTCCTGGCCCTGTGCCGCGGCCGCCGGGGTCGGCGCGCTGCGGCCGCCGTGCTGGGCGACCCACTTCTCGGCCTTGGCGGCGGTGCGGTTGTAGACGGTGACGTCATGACCCTTGGCGGCCAGGTGGCCGGCCATCGGATAGCCCATCACGCCGAGCCCGAGAAATGCGACTTTCGCCATGCGGCGGTCCTCCCTGTTTCCGATTGCCGCCATCCCCGGGCCTGTCCCGCGGATCTCGCGCCGCGCACGCACCGTGGCCCTATGGCGACGGCGCCCTTTCCCGTGGAGATCCCGGGGTCAAGCCCGCGGATGACGGACGTGGCTGTTGCGGCGTGTGCGCTCACACGCCGTTGAAGTGGTCGCGAATGCGATGCCACAGGTCGCGGTTCGGCGCAACCAACAGGCCGATGCCCGGGTCGACCAGCCGATAGGGCGTCTCGTCGGCCGCCCGTGCCGCATAGCCGCCGGCCTCGCGGTGCATCAGCACGCCGGCGGCGTGGTCCCACGGTTTGAGGTTCTTCATGAAGCTGAAATGCCGGCGGCCCCGGCTCATGTCGACATATTCGCGCCCGGCACAGCGCAGGTTGCGGCATTGGCGGAACGCCGCGCACCGCGCCTTGACCGTCTCGCGCGGCATCGGTGCGAACAGGCTGTAGGTGACGCCGCCGACCAGCGCGTCGAGGCGTTCGGGCTGGTCGACCGCCATCCGGCTGCCGTCGATCCAGGCGCCGCCGCCCTGCTCGGCGATCGCCATCTCGCGGTCGATCGGCAGGTAGATCCAGCCGCGGCGGGTGGCGCCGCCCTCGACCAGCGCCAGGATCAGCGCGAAGGTCGGATCGCCGTGGGCGAAATTGTGGGTGCCGTCGACCGGGTCGATCACCCAGACCGGGCGATCGTCGCTGAGATGCGCCAGCACCGAGCCGTCGGCCGCCGCCGCCTCCTCGCCGACCACCAGCGAGCCGGGCAAGAGGTCGGTCAGCCGGCGCGCCAGCGCCGCCTCGCTCTCCCGGTCGGCAATGGTGACCAGGTCGCCGGGTCCCTTCTCGTGGATCTCGTGCGCCTCCAGCGCGCGGAACCGCGGCAGCACGACCGTCTCGGCCACCTCGCGGACGATGGCGGCGACGGTCTGGGGATCGGGACTGGTCATGATGGCTCGGCTTCCGGCGGCTGTGTGTCGGGGCCAACGGCCCGCTGCCGTGGTTGACACCAGATTCGCGCCCGCCGCGCAACCGCGCGGCGCGCGGCCGGTTCAGACCGCACGCTGTTCCGCGGCCGCCGCCTGCGGGGCAATGGCGAAGCGGTCGAAGAAGCGGGCCGAATCCGCCTGCTCGATCCGCACCTGGCATTCCAGCACGTCGCCGTGCGGCTCGACCCGCTCCACCTTGGCGTGCCGGTGCAGCCAGGCGAGCGCATCGCCCTTGGCCGCCGGCACCGCATAGGTGACCAGCGCGTGGCGTGCGGTCAGCGCCCGGCCGATCGCGCGGCGCAGGTCGTCGATGCCAAGCCCGCTCAGCGCGGAAATCGCCACCGCGTCGCCGTCGCGGGCGCACTGGTTCAGCACGGCCTGCCGGCCGGCCTCGTCCAGCTGGTCGATCTTGTTCAGCACCACCAGTTGCGGCGTCGCCTCGACGCCCAGGTCCTTCAGCACGGCGTCGACGTCGGCCTTCTGCGCGTCGCTGTCGGGCGAGGCGGCGTCGCGCACGTGCAGGATCAGGTCGGCGGACTGCACCTCCTCCAGCGTCGCCCGGAACGCGGCCACAAGCTGGGTCGGCAGGTCGGAGATGAAGCCGACCGTGTCGGACAGGATCGCGTCGGAACCGCCGTCGAGATCGATGCGCCGCATGGTCGGGTCCAGCGTCGCGAACAGCATGTCCTCGGCCAGCACGTCGGCCCGGGTCAGCCGGTTGAACAGGGTCGATTTGCCGGCGTTGGTGTAGCCGACCAGCGCCACCACCGGATAGGGCACCTTCTCGCGGGCGCTGCGGTGCAGGCCGCGGGTGCGCTTCACCCCTTCCAGCTGCTGCTTCAGCCGGGCGATGCGCTCGTCGGTCAGCCGGCGGTCGATCTCGAGCTGGGATTCGCCGGGACCGCCGACGGTGCCGGTGCCGCCGCGCTGCCGCTCCAGGTGGGTCCACGACTTGACCAGCCGCGAGCGCTGGTAGGTCAGCGCCGCCAACTCGACCTGCAGCCGGCCCTCATGGGTCCGCGCCCGCGCGCCGAAGATCTCCAGGATCAGACCGGTGCGGTCGATCACTTTCAGCTTCAGAGCCTTTTCCAGGTTGCGCTGCTGCACCGGGCCGAGCGCGCAGTCCATCACCAGCAGCGTCGCACCGGTGGCGGCGACCTCGGACTCGAGCCGCTCGATGGCGCCGGTGCCGATCAGCGTGGCGGCGCGGATCTTGGGTACCCGGATGCAATGCTGCCCGACCACGTCGAGCCCGATCGAACGGGCCAGGCCGACCGCCTCGGCCAGCTGCATCGCAGGCGTGCGCAGGTCGCCGCGATGGGTTCGCGTGGCCCTGGGAAGCTCGGGATAGACGACCAGCGCGGCCGTTTCGGAGCGGTCGGCTGCGCCCGGCTGCGGCCGGGCGGCATGAACCTCAGTGATGATCGCCGTCCTTATCGCCTTCTGCCTTGTCGCCTTCGAACAGGTTGATGGCGGTCGCAGGCATCACGGTAGACATCGCGCTCTTGTAGACCAGCTGGGAGTGGCCGTCGCGGCGCAGAAGCACCGAATAGTTGTCGAACCAGGTGACCACGCCCTGCAGCTTGACGCCGTTCACCAGAAAAATGGTGACCGGAACCTTGTTCTTGCGGATGTGGTTGAGAAATACGTCCTGTACGTTATGGCCGTCGTTCGACATGGGAACCCTCATTTTTTTCCGTTCTATGCGCAGCGGGTCGTAAACGCCCTTCCCGGATCGCGCATATCGTTCCAGGCTCGAACCTCATATGGCGCTGAGTGACGTGGAAACAAGCGCCCGCAACTCATGCAAGGACGATACCGCATGGATTTCGCCCGGCGTCGGCGGGTCGTCGGCGGGATTCCAGCGCAGGCGCACGCCGGTGCAGTCGGCGGCAAGCGCGCAGGCCATGTCGACCGGCGTGTCGCCGACCAGCCAGACCGCGCGGCCGGCCTGCAGGCCGCTGCCGGCGAGCGCCAGGTCGACCACGGCGCGGTCCGGCTTGTCCGCCGCGGCGTCGCCGGCGCCGACCAGCGCCCGGAACGCGCCGCCCCAGCGCAGATGCGCGACCTCCGCCCGCAGATAGGGCCCATTCTTGTTGCTGACGATCGCCATCGGCACGCCCGCCTGGCCCAGCATGGCTAGCAGCTCCGGCGCGCCCGGCTTGACCGCCAGGCCGTCGATGTGATGGGCGGCGAAGCTGTCGAGGAAGATGGTGCGGGCCCGCTCCCACTCCGCCCCGAAGATCTCCGGGAAACTGTCGCGCAGCGACCGCGTCGCCCGCCGCTTGGCCTCGTCGATCGACACCGTCGGCATGCCGAATGCGGCATAGGCCGCGTTCAGTGCCAACGTGATCGTCGGCCAGTTGTCGACCAGCGTGTCGTCCCAGTCGAACAGCACGGCCGCCAGGCCCGGGGCGGGCGATGCCGTCATCCCGCGCTCGCGGCCTGGGCGAGATAGGCGTCGCGCAGCCGGCAAGCCAGCGGCCCCGGCTTGCCGTCGCCGATCGCGGCATCGTCGATGCGCACCACCGGCATCACCAGGTTCGAGCTCGACGACAGGAAGGCCTCGCGCGCCTGCCGCGCCTCGGCCAGCGAGAACGGCCGCTCCTCGAAGCGCAGGCCGGCATCCCGCGCCAGCGCGATGATGCGCTGCCGGGTGACGCCGTTGAGGATCGCCGAATCCGCCCGCCTGGTCACCAGAGCGCCGTCGGCGGTGACGATCCAGGCATTGGTCGACGCACCCTCGGTCACCTGCCCGTCGGGGTCGACCATCCAGGCTTCCACGCACTTCGCCTCGCGTGCCATCTGCTTCGCAAGAACATTAGGAAGAAGAGATATGGTTTTGATATCGCATCTTTTCCACCGAATATCAGGCGTCGTGACCACGGCCACGCCGCTGACCTGGTCGGCGCGGCGCGGCGGCGGCCGGCGCATCGTGGTCATCACCAGCGCCGGCGCGACGTCGCCGCCGGGAAAGGCGTGGTCGCGCGGCGCCACGCCGCGGGTCACCTGGATGTAGAGCAGGCCGTCGCGCAGCCGGTTGCGGCGCAACAGCTCGCGCGCGACCAGCTCCAGCGCCCGCCGCGGCATCGGCCAGCGGATCGACAGCTCGCCCAGCGAGCGGTCGAGCCGGTCCAGGTGCGGCGCCTCGTCGACCAGGCGGCCGCCGATCACCGGCAGCACCTCGTAGACGCCGTCGGCGAGCTGATAGCCGCGGTCCTCCACGTGGACGCAGGCCCGCTGGTGCGGCACGTAGCGACCGTTGACATAGGCGAAGCGCGGCATGCGGCTCTCCGGTGGCGTGCGCGCCGGCGGCGGGTCAGAAATACTCGAGCCGGACGGCGAACAGCTTCTCGACTCGCTTGATCGTTCCGGTCGCCGCGAACAGTACGACGCGGTCCTTGGCCTGCACCACGGTGGTCGGCCGCGCGATCACCACCTCGTTGCCGCGCACGATCGCGCCGACGATCACGCCGTCCGGCAGCTTGGCCTCGCGCAGGTTCTTGCCGACCAGGGTCGATGTCTCCAGCGCCTCGGCGACGATCACCTCGCCGAAGCCCTCGCGCACCGAGTTGACCGACAGGATGCGGCCGCGGCGGATGTGCTGCAGGATGGTGGACACGGTGATCGCCCGCGGGCTGACCACCACGTCGATGCCCAGCGTGCCGATCAGCGGGGTATAGGTCGGCGCGTTGATCAGCACCACCGCCCGCTCGCAGCCGTAGCGCTTGGCCAGCAGGCCGGCGAGGATGTTGACCTCGTCGTCGTCGGTGACCGTGACCACCGTCTCGGTCGCCGAGACGTTGGCCTCCTCCAGCACCTCCGGGTCGAGCCCGTCGCCGTTCAGCACGCGCACCCGGCTCAGGCGCTCGGCCACGTGCTGGGCGCGCTCGCGGCTCAGCTCGATCAGCTTGGCGGAGACGCCGCTGAACTGCTGCTCGATGGTCTCGGCCAGGTTGAGGCCGATGTTGCCGCCGCCGATGATGATGACCCGGCGCGCCTCCTGCTCGGTGTGGCCGAACACCGCCAGCGCCCGGCCCAGGTGGCTGGTCTCGGCCATGAAATACACCTCGTCGCCGGGCAGCATCTGGTCGTCGCTGGTCGGGATGATGGTGCGGTCGCCCCGCAGGATGCCGAACACGACGATGTGCAGGTCCGGGAACAGGGTGGTCAGCTGCCTCAGCGGCGTGTTGATCACCGGGCAGTCCTCGCGCAGCCGCACCCCGGCCGCGCGCACCTTGTCGTCGGCCATCGGGATCACGTCGAAGGCGCCGGGCACGTGCAGGCGCCGGGCGATGGCGCGGGCGACCTCGACCTCCGGTGAGATGATGACGTCGATCGGCAGGTGGTCGCGGCTGAACAGGTCGGCCCACAGCGGGTCGAGATAGCTCTGATTGCGGATGCGGGCGATCTTGGTCGGCACGTTGAACAGGCTGTGCGCCACCTGGCACGAGACCATGTTGACCTCGTCGGCCTGTGTGACCGCGATGATCATCTCGCACTCCTGGGCGCCGGCGCGCTCCAACACCGGCGGGTGCGAGGCGTGGCCGACGATGCCCTGCACGTCGAGCTGGTCGGAAATCTTGGCGACCAGGTCGGGGCGCTGGTCGATCACGGTGACGTCGTTCTCGCTCGACAGGTAGCGGGCGATGTTGAAGCCGACCTGACCGGCGCCGCAGACGATGACCTTCATCGCCGCACCTCGCCGGCGGCCGCGCGGATCGGGGCGTCAGCCATCAATCGCCGCCGTTCAGCTTGGCGTTGGCGGCGACGCCCAGCGCCTTCAGCTTGCGGTGCAGCGCGGAGCGTTCCATGCCGACGAAGGAGGCGGTGCGCGAGATGTTGCCGCCGAAGCGGCTGACCTGCGCCGCCAGGTACTGGCGCTCGAACGTCTCGCGCGCCTCGCGCAGCGGCAGGCCCATGATCTCGCCCGACTGCTCCCAGCGCAGCGCCGGCGGGGTGGCGGCGCTGATCTCCGGCGGCAGCATCTCGGCGCGGATCATCTCGCGCCCGCCGCCCGGCGCCATGATCAGCAGCCAGTCCATCACGTTGCGCAGCTGGCGCACGTTGCCCGGCCAGTCATAGGCCTGCAGGGCGGCGATGGCGTCCTCGCTGAGCTCGCGCGTGGCCAGGCCGGCCGACTGCGCCGCCAGCTGCATGAAATGGCGCGCCAGCAGCGGGATGTCCTCGCGCCGCTCGGCCAGCGACGGCACCGTCAGCGGCACCACGTTCAGGCGATAGTACAGGTCCTCGCGAAAGGCGCCGGCCGAGATCAGCTCGGCGAGGTTGCGGTTGGTCGAGGCGATCACCCGCACGTCGACATGGACCCGGGCCGACCCGCCGACCCGCTCGAACGACTGGTCCTGCAGCACCCGCACGATCTTGCCCTGGGTCTCGGTCGGCATGTCGGCGACCTCGTCCAGCAGCAGCGTGCCGCCATGGGCGCGCTCGAACATGCCGACCTTGCGCCGGCCGTCGCCGCTGGCGCTCTCCTCGCCGAACAGCTCGATCTCCAGCCGGTCGGGGTTCAGCGTGGCGCAGTTCAGCACCACGAACGGCCCGTCGGCCCGGCGCGAGCGGCGGTGCAGCAGGCGGGCGACCACTTCCTTGCCGCTGCCGGGTGCGCCGGACAGCAACACCCGGCTGCCGGTCGGCGCCACCCGCTGCACGGCCTGGCGCAGCTGGTTGACCGCCGGCGAGTTGCCGATCAGGTCGGTCTCGGCACCGGCGCGCAGCTTCAGCTCGGTGTTCTCGGCCCGCAGCCGCGCCGACTCGACGGCCCGCTCGACGATCAGCAGCAGCCGGTCCGACTTGAACGGCTTCTCGATGAAGTCGTAGGCGCCGATCTTGATGGCCGACACCGCCGTTTCGATCGAGCCGTGGCCGGAGATCATCACCACCGGCAGCGCCGGATATTCGCGCAGCAGCGCCTCCAGCACCTGCATGCCGTCGAGCTGGCTGCCCTCCAGCCAGATGTCGAGGATGACCAGGCTGGGCTGGCGTTCGCGCACCGCGGTCAGCGCCTGTTCGCCGCTGGCCGCCTCGCGCGTCGAATAGCCCTCGTCCTCCAGCGTTCCCGTGATCAGCAGGCGGATGTCGGCTTCGTCGTCAACAACAAGTACGTCGCGCGCCATTGCTCGCCTGCGTCATTCCGCGATGTTCCGAAGGGGGCTCCCGGAGCCCGCGTCGTGCCCGACCCCTTCGCCTGCGTCAATCACTTTCGGGGCGGCCTGGGCGCGCGTCGCGGCCGTCTTGCCGCCGCCCAGCGACGGCGCCGTGCGGTCCAGCGGAAGTGTCAATGTCACGCACGCGCCACCGCCTTCCCTGTCGGACAGCGTCAGCTCCCGCGATGATCCTCGACGATCCGCTTGACGATGGCCAGCCCCAGCCCGGTGCCCTTGGCCCGGGTGGTGACATAGGGTTCGGTCAGGCGGTGCCGCTCCTGCGTCGGCAGGCCGCGGCCGTTGTCGCTGATCCTAATCTTCACCGCCGTCGTGCCGGCGTCGATATCGATGCGGATCTCGCCCTGCGGCAGTTCGTCCGCCGCACCCTCGCGCCCCTCGATCGCTTCGATCGCGTTCTGCAGCAGGTTGGTCAGCGCCTGGCCGAGCTGCTGGGCGTCGCAGGTGATGCGGATCGGCTCCTTCGGCAGGTCGTAGACGAAGCGCACCTCGCCATGGGCCGTGCGCTGCAGCACCACCGCCTGGGCGCAGACGGTGCGCAGGTCGGCCTGCTCCATCTTCGGCGCCGGCATGCGCGCGAAAGACGAGAATTCGTCGACCATGCGCCGCATGTCGTCGACCTGGCGCACGATGGTGTCGGTGCAGAGCTGGAAGGTCTCGGGGTCGTCGGCGATCTGCTTCAGGTACTTGCGCTTCAGCCGCTCGGCGGAGAGCTGGATCGGGGTCAGCGGATTCTTGATCTCGTGGGCGATGCGCCGGGCGACGTCGGCCCAGGCGGCCTTGCGCTGGGCGGCGCCGAGCTCGGTGATGTCGTCGAAGGTCACCACATAGCCATTGACCTGGCTGTCGACCCGCTCGGTGGCGACGCGGACGACCAGGTTGCGCAGCTCGCCGCCGCGCTCGACCGCGACCTGGGTCTCGACGAAGCCGGCCGGCCGGCGCCGGGCCAGCCGCAGGATCGGCGCCATGTCCGGCGCCACGTCGGCCAGGCGGGCGCCGCGCAGCGCCTCCGGCGTCTTGTCGAGCAGGCGGGCGGCGGTCTCGTTGGCCATGTGCACCGAGCCGCCCTGGTCCAGCCCGATCACGCCGGCCGACACGCCGGCCAGCACCGCCTCGTTGAAGCGGCGGCGGCGGTCGATCTGCTCGTTGGCCTCGATCAGCTCGGCGCGCTGCGCCTGCAGCTGCTCGGTCATCCGGTTGAACGCGCGGCTCAGCGAGGCCAGCTCGTTGTCGCCGCGGCCGGAGTCGACCCGCGCGCCCAAGTCGCCGTCGCGGACCCGGTCGGCCGCCCCGATCAGCGCGCTGATCGGCCGGGCCAGCCCGGTGGCGAACTGCAGCCCCAACATCACCGCCGTGAACAGCAGCAGCAGCGCCAGCATGACGAAGATCAGCGCGAAGGTGACCTGCAGGTCGGACAGCCGCGTCTCCAGCATCGCATATTCGCTGACCGCGCCGCTGGTCTGCTCGATATAGCCGATCACGGTCGGGTCGATCTCGCGGCCGACGTAAAGGAAGGCGTTCTGCAGCCCGTCGAGCCGGACCAGCGCGCGGACCCGGTCCTCGTCGTCGCTGGTCATCAGCACGACCTCGCCGGCCTTGGCCGCGTCGATCGCCTCCGGCGGCAGCCGCGACGGGTCGAGGTCGGCGCGCGAGGCGAAGTCCACACTGGACAGGATGTTGCCGTCGGTGGTGAACACCACCGCCTCCGGCAGGCCGCGGACCTGGCCCTGGGCCACCAACAGCTCGCCGAAGCGCTGCGGATCCTCCGCCGCCAGCGGCGCCGCCCGGTTGAGGTCGTTGGCCATCGCCACGACATCGGACTTGATCACCCGCTTGTGCTCGGCGAGATAGGCCTCGGCCACCGCACGCGAGGTGTTCACCGCGGTCCGCACCTGGTCGGAGAACCAGGCCTGCAGGCCGAAGGTGAAGAACAGCATCGAGAACAGCGCGACGACGATCGTCGGCGCGATCGCCAGCAGCCCGAAGCGCACCACCAGACGGATGTGCAGGCGCGAACCGGCCGAGCCGCGGCGGCGCGCGCCCCAGACCTGCACCAGGTTGACCGCGATCACGCCGCCCAGCGCCAGCAGCACCAGCAGGTCGAAATTGACCAGCACGATGGTGGCGGTCGGGTCCTGGCCGAACGGCGGAATGCCGGCGAAGGCCATGTAGGTCGCGATGGCGCACAGCACCGCGACCACAAGCATCACCAGGGTAAGGATGCGGCTCGTCGCCAGCCGACGCAGCCATGCGCCCAGGTTGCGTCGCGCGGACTGCGACGGCACGACTACATCGCTGGTCATGGGCCCTCGCCGTCGTCGGCGCCCGTCGCGGCGCCGTCAGCCGGCCTAATTTATGCCGCGGCCAACCGGAATGTCCAATTCGCGAATCTTCTTGCGCAGCGTGTTGCGGTTGAGACCGAGCACGCTGGCCGCACGGATCTGGTTGCCGTTGGTGGCGTCCAGGGTCAGCCGCAGCAGCGGCCGCTCGATCTCGTGCAGGATGCGGTGGTAGAGGCCGGACGCCGGCAGGCTGCCGCCATGCGCCGCGAAATATTCCTCCAGGTGGTGCTGCACGCAGGCGGCCAGGTTGTCGGCCTGCGGCCGCGTCATCGCCAGCGGCTCGCGTTCGCCCTGGTCGAGTTCGCGCGCGATGATGTCGCCGCTGATCACGTCCTCGGAATAGAGCGCGGCCAGCCGCCGGATCAGGTTCTCCAGCTCGCGCACGTTGCCGGGCCAGTCATAGGCCTTCAGTCGCGCCAGCGCGCTCTCGTGCATGCCCTTGCGCGGCAAGCCGATCGCCACCGCCTGATCGATGAAGTGGCGGGCCAGCGCCGGGATGTCCTCGCGCCGCTCGCGCAGCGGCGGCACCCGGATCGGCACCACGTTCAGCCGGTAGTAGAGGTCCTCGCGGAACTGGCCCTCGGCGACCAGCTGGCGCAGGTCGCGGTGGGTGGCGGCGATGATGCGCACGTTGGCCTGCACCGGGGTGCGGCCGCCGACGGTGGTGAACTCGCCCTCCTGCAGCACGCGCAGCAGCCGCGTCTGCGCCTCCAGCGGCATGTCGCCGATCTCGTCGAGGAACAGCGTGCCGCCGCGCGCCTGCTCGAACCGGCCGATGCCGCGGGTGGTGGCGCCGGTGAACGCACCCTTCTCGTGCCCGAACAGGTCGCTCTCGATCAGGTCGCGCGGGATCGCGGCCATGTTGATGGCCACGAACGGCCCCTTCTTGCGCTTGCCGTAGTCGTGCAGCGCGCGGGCGATCAGCTCCTTGCCGGTCCCCGACTCGCCGGTGATCATCACCGTCAGGTCGGTCGCCATCAGGCGGGCCAGCACGCGATAGATGTCCTGCATCGCCGGCGAACGGCCGATCAGCGGCAGCGGCTCGTCGAAGCTGTCGTGGCCGTCGTGGGCGGCGGGCTCGCCGCGCGCGCCCTCGCCCTGCGACGCGGCCAGCGCCCGCTTGACCACGCCGAGCAGCTCGTTGAGGTCGAACGGCTTCGGCAGGTATTCGAACGCCCCGCGCTCGGTCGCCTTCACCGCGGTCAGCAGGGTGTTCTGCGCGCTCATCACCAGGATGCGCAGCTGCGGCCGGATCTGGCGGATGCGCGGGATCAGGTCGAGCGCGTTCTCATCCGGCATGAACACGTCGGTGATCACCAGGTCGCCGAGCCCCTCCTCCACCCAGCGCCACAGCGTGCCGGCGTTGCCGGTGGTGCGCACGTCGTAGCCCAGCCGCGACAGGGCCTGCTCCAGCACGGTCCTGATGGCGCGATCGTCGTCGGCGACCAGGATGGTTGCGTGGGCGGCCATGTCAGAATCCAGCGGCATCGGAACCGGTCGGTTCGGCGATGGGAAGGAACATGCGGAACTCCGTACCCTGGGTAGAGCTGTCGAACTCGATCACCCCGCCGTGGTCCTGCACCACCTTCGCGACCAGGGCGAGGCCGAGGCCGGTGCCGCGCGCCTTGCTGGTAACGAACGGGTCGAACAGGTGCGGGCGCATGTCGTCGGGAATGCCGGGCCCGTTGTCGCTGATCGACACCGTCAGCGGCAGCTCCAGCCGGCTGCCGCCGCCGACGCCGGCGATGCGCAGACCGTGCCGATAGGCCGTGCCCAGCACGATCTGGCCGCCGTCCTCCGGCACCGCCTCGGCCGCGTTCTTGATCAGGTTGAGCAGCGCCTGGACCAGCGCGTCGCGGTTGCCCAGCGCCGCCGGCAGGCTGGGGTCGTAGTGGGCCTGGAAGGCGACGCGGCGGCCGAATCCGGCCTCGGCGATGCCGCGGACGTGGTCCAGGATCTGATGGATGTTCACCGCCGACCGCGGCATCGCCCGGCCGTCGGCGAAGGCCTCCATGCGGTCGACCAGCCCGCAGATGCGGTCGGTCTCCTCGCAGATCAGCTGGGTCAGCCGGCGGTCGCCCTCGGTGGCCGCCTGCTCCAGCAGCTGGGCGGCGCCGCGGATGCCCGACAGCGGGTTCTTCACCTCGTGCGCCAGCAGCGCGGCCATCGCCGACACCGAGCGCGCCGCGCCGCGATGCGACAGGCGCCGCTCGATCGCCTGCTGCACCGTGCGCCGGTGCAGCGAGACGACCACCAGACCTTCGACCTCCTGTACAGGCGCTATGTGCACCGCGACCTCATGGCTGCCGATCCTCGGGGATTCGAGCGTCAGGCCATGGTC
This sequence comes from Alphaproteobacteria bacterium, assembly GCA_041396705.1. Classification (NCBI taxonomy): domain Bacteria; kingdom Pseudomonadati; phylum Pseudomonadota; class Alphaproteobacteria; species Alphaproteobacteria bacterium. The sequence continues at coordinate 142,851 of JAWKYB010000012.1, read as the reverse complement.
TGCAAGACTGACGCCAGTTGCGCGTACCTGGCGCAACATGGCGAAGATCGGATGGTCGGCAGCCAGCATGTCGCCCAGAGTGCGGCTGGACAGATAGCCCTCGCCGGCCTGCCAGAACTGTTCCGCCGCGCTGTTGACCTGCACGAAGCGGTCGGCCCCGTCGAGCGAGAACACCGGCTCGGCCAGCGCGTTGAGCACCGCAGCCCGCAGTGCCAGATCGGAACCGCCGGCCGGTAGCCGGTCCGTCATATTCGAGTCCATCAGCCCCCCGCCGATCTGCCTGATCGCTTCGCATATGCCTATTTATTGAGCAAATGCCGCTCTGCTCAAACGGTGTGCACTCTAGACGCTTTCCGGAATTGTTCAAGATTGCGCGTTGCGGTGAATTGACCTTAATCGGTCGGGCCCGGGGCGAGGACGGACGGAGGACCATGCAGCGGAGCATCGCGGCGCTGATCGTGGCGGCGGGGCGCGGCCAGCGCGCCGGCGGCGAACGGCCGAAGCAATATGCGCCGCTGGGCGGCGGCGCCACGGTGCTCGGCCGCGCGCTCGACGCCTTCCTGGCGGCGCCGCTGGTCGACACGGTCCGGGTGGTGATCCACCCCGACGACGCGGCGCTCTATCGCGCGGCCGCCGCCGGGCGGGCCGTCGCCGCACCGGTTGCCGGCGGCGCCAGCCGCCAGCAGTCGGTTCGGGCCGGGCTGGAGGCGTTGGCCGCCGACCCGCCGGCGCTGGTGCTGATCCACGACGCCGCACGCCCGTTCGTCGGCCAGGCCACGATCGCCCAGGTGATCGGCGCGCTTGCCGTCGACGACGGCGCGATCGCCGCCGTGCCGGTGGCGGACACACTGAAGCAGGCCGGCGCCGACGGCATGGTCGCCGCCACCCGCGACCGGGCCGGGCTGTGGCAGGCGCAGACACCGCAGGGCTTCCGCTTTCCGGCAATCCTGGCCGCGCACCGCGCCGCCGCCGGCCGCGACCTGACCGACGACGCCGCTGTCGCCGAGGCGGCCGGGATCGCGGTGCGGCTGGTGCCCGACCGGCGCGACAACTTCAAGATCACCACGGCGGACGACCTCGCCCGTGCACGGCTGCTCGCCGGCGGCAGCGGCGGCGGCGTCGACGTCCGCTGCGGCCACGGCTTCGACACCCACCGGCTGATCGAGGATGCCGCGCGCCCGCTGATGCTGTGCGGCGTCGCGGTGCCCGGCGCGCTCGCGCTCGCCGGCCACTCCGACGCCGATGTCGGCCTGCACGCACTGACCGACGCGCTGCTCGGCGCGGCCGGCCGGGGCGACATTGGCCAGCACTTTCCGCCCTCCGACCCGCGCTGGCAGGGCGCACCCTCCGCGACCTTTCTGCGCCACGCGGCCGACATTGCCCGTGCCGAGGGCTTTGCCATCGCCCATGCCGACGTCACCGTGATCTGCGAGCGCCCGAAGGTCGGCCCGCATCGCGACGCGATGCGCGCGGCGATCGCCGCCCTGCTCGCCATCGCGCCGGAGCGGGTGTCGGTCAAGGCGACGACGACCGAGCGGCTGGGCTACACCGGCCGCGGCGAGGGCATCGCCGCGCTCGCCTCCGCCACCCTGGTCCGCGGCCCGCAAGACTGAGGTCCGCCATGCCCGAGATGTCGCCGATCGACGAGGCCGAAGCCCTGCTGGCGCTCTACCGCGACCGCGGCTGGATGGTGGCGACGGCCGAATCCTGCACCGGCGGCCTGATCGCCGCGACCCTGACCGAGGTCGCCGGCAGCTCCGACATGGTCGACCGCGGCTTCGTCACCTATTCCAACCAAGCCAAGACCCAGATGCTCGGCGTGCCCGCCGACCTGATCGCGCGCCACGGCGCGGTCAGCGAGCCGGTGGCGGTCGCCATGGCGCGCGGCGCGCTCGCCGCCAGCCGGGCCGACGTGGCGGTCGCCGTCACCGGCATCGCCGGGCCCGGCGGCGGTTCGGCCGAGAAGCCGGTCGGGCTGGTGTTTCTGGCCTGCGCCCGCAAGGCCGACGGCGCGGCGGCGGCGGGCCGGGTCGAGCGCCACGTCTTTCCCGGCGACCGGGCGGCGGTCAGGCAATCGACGGTGCGCGTCGCCCTTCGCCTGTTGCGCGAGGCGGTCGAAGCCGCGTGAAGCGGCCGGCCGCGGCCGGCAACGTCTCACCCGCCCTGCGTGGCGGGCGGCGGGCCGAAGCTGAGCAACAGGTCGCGGGCGGGATGGCTCTTCCAGGACAGATAGGTGTCGCCAAGCAGGTCCCAGTCGTCGATCACGTCGACGATCTGCGCCGGATGGGTCATCGGACGCGGCTGGGCGGCGGCGATGCGCGCGACCACGTCGGCATCGCCGAGCTGGGTGGTATCGTCCAGCACATGGTCGATATAGCGCAGCACCTTGCGCCGGTAGGCGAAGGCGGCGATCAGGATGCCGCAGACCTCGGCCGCGCCGGCCGGCGAGTCCAGCGCGAGGCTCGCCCGGTCGAATACCTGGGTGCGCAGCCTGCCGGTCAGCGCGACGCAGAAGCGCGGCGGATGCGCCCCGCCCTCGCGGCTGCCGCCGCGCCGGCCGTACGCGACCACGGCGTCGGCCATGAACAACGCCTTCGGGCCGATCGCCGCCATGATCGCCTCGCTAGCCTGGTACGGCTCGAACAGGCGCGGACGGCTGAAGCGATCGACCGCGACGCCGACCCGGTCGGCGCTGTCCTCGACAAGAACGCCCGCCTGCGCCAGCGCCGTCTCGATCGCCGCCAACGTACTCGCCCGCGGGTCGCCGACGTTGCGTTCGATATTGTTCAACGTTGCCAAGGAGATGCCGGCCGCTTTTGCGAGATCCGACTGGCGCGCGCCGATCAGCGAGCGCGCGGCGCGGATATGGGTGGGGGTGAGCATGGGCTGCCCGGTTCGATTTCCTGTCTGCTCTGCTAGGGATGATCCCTAGTTTTGCGCCAATGTAAAGCGCCGCCGCCAGCGGGCGGTCAGGCAGCGGGCCCTTCGACGGACGGCTCGGCCGTACCGGCGCCGTCGCCATAGAGCCGGGCGGCGCGGGTCTCGAAGGCACGCACCATGCGGCGTACGGCCTCGTGGAAGAACAGGCCGATGATCCGCTGCAGCAGGCGCGAGCGGAACTCGAAGTCGACGTGGAAGTCGATGATGCGAGTTCCCCCCGGCCCGCGTTCGAACTGCCAGCGGCTGTTCAGATATTTGAACGGACCGTCGGAATAGGTGATGTCGATGCGGCTGGGCCGGTGCAGGTGCACCTCGGAGGTGAACTTCTCCCGCACCGCCTTGTAGCCGATCGCCAGGTCGGCGACGATCAGATGCTCGCTGCGGCGGCGGATGCGCGCCGCGGTGCACCAGGGCAGGAACTCCGGATAGGCGTCGACGGCCGCCACCAGCTCGAACATCTGCTCGGGCGTGTAGGGGACGTGGCGGCGTTCGGTATGGGTGGTCATCGGCCCGCCGACCGGCGCACGCGACCGTGCGATGGCCGCGCGCCCGCGCCGGCCGGAGCGGTCGGCCGTCGCTGCTGCAACGGCGCCGCGGTCACTCGGCTGCCGGCGTCGCCGCGGCCTCGGCCGACGCCCCGCGCGCCGCCGCCAGCCAGCTTTCCCGCGCCGCCCGCAGCCGAGCGAAGTCGTCGCCGGCGTGGTAGGAGCTGCGGGTCAGCGGCGTCGCCGACACCATCAGGAAGCCCTTGGCGCGGGCTTTCTGCGCCATCGCGTCGAACGTCTCCGGCGTAACGAAGCGGTCGACCGCCGCATGCTTGCGGGTCGGCTGCAGGTACTGGCCGACGGTCAGGAAGTCGATCTCGGCCGACCGCATGTCGTCCATCACCTGGCCGACTTCCTCGTCGGTCTCGCCCAGGCCGACCATCAGGCCCGACTTGGTGAACAGCGTCGCGTCCAGTTCCTTCACCCGCTGCAGCAGCCGCAGCGAGTGATAGTAGCGGGCGCCGGGCCGGATCCGCGGATAGAGCCGCGGCACCGTCTCCAGGTTGTGGTTGAACACGTCGGGCCGCGCCTCGACCACGATCTCCAGCGCGCCGTCCTTGCGCAGGAAATCCGGCGTCAGGATCTCGATGGTCGCGCCCGGCGCCTCGCGGCGGATCGCGCGGATGGTCGCGGCGAAGTGGCGGGCGCCGCCGTCGCCGAGGTCGTCGCGGTCGACCGAGGTGACGACCACGTGCTCCAGGCCGAGCTCGCGCACGGCGCGGCCGACGTTCAGCGGCTCCAGCGGGTCGAGGTGGTCGGGCCGGCCGGTGGCGACGTTGCAGAACGAGCAGGCGCGGGTGCAGGTGTCGCCCATGATCATCATGGTGGCGTGGCCCTTGGCCCAGCATTCGCCGATATTGGGGCAGGCCGCCTCCTCGCACACCGTGTGCAGGCTGCGCTCGCGCACGATCCTGACCGTGTCCTGGTAGCCCTTCGAGGTCGGCGCCTTGACCCGCAGCCACTTCGGCTTCGGGTGCGCGGTCGGATTGTCCGGCCGGTGGGCCTTCTCCGGGTGCCGGAGGGCAGGGTCGCTCTTGGTCGTCATACGGCGCTCTCGCTTTCGGGTCCGGGCTGTGGCCACGCCCTCTTCTCGTCATCGCGAAGAGCCGAGCGACGCGCCGATCCACGCGTTCGCGCCGGCGTCGGCAGCGTCAGCGGGATTGGCGCGCCGCCTGCGGCGGCTCGCAATGACGGCGATGGATGGTGCGTCGCCGGCACGTCACGCACCGCTAGACGTGGATCGCCTTGCCATAGGCGTCAAGGACCGACTCGTGCATCATCTCGCTGAGCGTCGGGTGCGGGAACACCGTGTGCATCAGCTCTTCCTCGGTGGTCTCCAGGTTCATCGCGACCACATAGCCCTGGATCAGCTCGGTCACTTCCGCGCCGATCATGTGGGCGCCGAGCAGCTGGCCGGTCTCCGCGTCGAAGATGGTCTTGATCATCCCCTCCGGCTCGCCCAGCGCGATCGCCTTGCCGTTGCCGATGAACGGGAAGCGGCCGATCTTCAGCTTGCGGCCGGTCTCCTTCGCCCTGTTCTCGGTCAACCCGACCGAGGCGATCTGCGGGTTGCAGTAGGTACAGCCCGGGATCTTGGCCTTGTCCATCGGGTGCACGCCCTTGACCCCGGCGATCGCCTCGACGCAGACGACGCCCTCGTGCTCGGCCTTGTGTGCCAGCATCGGCGGGCCGGCAACGTCGCCGATGGCATAGATGCCGGGCACGTTGGTGCGGCCGAGGCCGTCGGCGACGACGATGCCGCGCTCGGTCTTCACGCCCGCCTTCTCCAGGCCGATATTCTCGATGTTGCCCTGCACCCCGGCGGCGGAGATCAGGCGGTCGGCCTTGATCGTCTGGGTCTTGCCGTCCTTGCCCTCGACCGTGGCGGTGATGCCGTTGGCGGCCTTGTCGACCTTGGTCACCTTGGCGTCGGTGACGATCCGGATGCCCTGCTTCTCGAACCGCTTGCGCGCCATCGCCGCGATCTCGTGGTCCTCGACCGGCAGGATCTGCGGCAGCAGCTCGACCACCGTCACCTCGGCGCCCATGGTGCGGTAGAACGAGGCGAACTCGATGCCGATGGCGCCGGAACCGATCACCAGCAGCGACTTAGGCATCGCCTCGGGCACCATCGCCTCGAAATAGGTCCAGATCAGCTTCTTGTCCGGCTCGATGCCCGGCAGCACCCGCGGCCGCGCCCCGGTGGCGACGATGATGTGCCTGGCGGCATAGCTGCCGGCGCCCTTGCCGGTGACGGTGACCTTGCCGCCGCCGGCCAGCGCGGCCTCGCCCTCGATCACGTCGACCTTGTTCTTCTTCATCAGGAAGCCGACGCCGCCGTTCAGCTGCTTCGACACCGCGCGCGAGCGCTTGACCACGGCGGCGATGTCGAAGCCCGGCTTGCCGGCGGACAGCCCGTAGTCGGCCGCGTGCTCCATGTAGTGGTAGATCTCGGCCGAGCGCAGCAGCGCCTTGGTCGGGATGCACCCCCAGTTCAGGCAGATGCCGCCGAGATGCGCCCGCTCGACCACGGCGGTCTTCATGCCGAGCTGGGCCGATCGGATCGCCGCGACATAGCCGCCGGGGCCGCCGCCGATGATCAGGACGTCGTAGCTTTTCTCAGCCATTGCAATTCCTTAGCGGCAAAGACTTCGTTCAGAGCATCATCGAGAGCGGGTTCTCGATCAGCCCCTTGAACGCCTTCATGTATTCGGCACCGACCGCCCCGTCGACCACCCGGTGGTCGACCGACAGCGTGCACGACATCACGGTGGCGATGGCCAGTGCGCCGTCCTTGACCACCGGCCGCTGCTCGCCGGCGCCGATGGCCAGGATGCAGCCCTGCGGCGGGTTGATCACCGCCTCGAAGTGCTTGACGCCGAACATGCCGAGGTTGGACAGCGAGAAGGTGCCGCCCTGGTAGTCCTCGGGCACCAGCTTGCCCTCGCGCGCCTTCTTCGCCAGCGCCTTCATCTCCGACGAGATCGTGCCCAGGCCCTTGGTCTGGGCGGCGCGGATCACAGGCGTGATCAGCCCGCCCTCGATGGCGACGGCGACCGAGATGTCGGCCGATTTGTACATCTTGGCGCCTTCGTCGGTGTAGGAGGCGTTGGCGGCCGGCACCTTGATCAGCGCCAGCGCGCTGGCCTTGATGATGAAGTCGTTGACCGACAGCTTCGGGCCGCCCTCGCCCGACTGGTCGTTCAGCGTCTTGCGCATCGCCAGCAACGCGTCGAGCTCGCAATCGACGGTCAGGTAGAAGTGCGGCACGGTCTGCTTGGACTCGGTCAGGCGCCGCGCGATCACCTTGCGCATGCTGGTGTGCGGCACCAGTTCGAACGCCGGCTCGCCGGGCACGGCGGCGGCGGGCGCCGGGGCTGCCTTGGCCGGTGCTGCGGCCGCCTTCGCCTCGCCGGCCGGTGCGGCGGCGCGTGCCTTCGCGCCGCCCTTCAGCGCGGCCTCGACGTCGGCCTTGACGATCCGGCCGTGCGGGCCGCTGCCGGCGACGGCGCCGAGATCGAGCCCGGCCTGCCTGGCCATCCGCTTGGCCAGCGGACTGGCGGCGATCCGCCCGCCGGCGGCCGACGCGGCCGGCTGCGACGGTGCGGCGGCTGCCGGGGCATTGGCGGCAGGGGCGGCGGCCGGCTTCTGCGCCGGCGCCTCTGCCGGGGCGGCCGGCTTGGACGCGGCCGCGCCGCCGCCGGCGTCGAAGCCGTTCAGCGCGCTCTCGTCCTCGCCCTCCTCCAGGATCACCGCGATCGGCGTGTTCACCGCCACTTCCTCGGTGCCCTCGTCGACCAGGATCTTGCCGAGGATGCCTTCGTCGACCGCCTCGACCTCCATGGTTGCCTTGTCGGTCTCGATCTCGGCGATCACGTCGCCGGATGCGACCGCGTCGCCAGCGGCCTTGTGCCACTTGGCGAGCTTTCCTTCGGTCATCGTCGGCGACAGCGCCGGCATCAGCACGGGGATCGGCATCGGGATTCTCCGGTGTTCAGTCGCGGTAGCAGACGGCCTTGGCCGCGGCGACGATGTCGTCGACCTGCGGCAGGGCCATCCGCTCGAGATTGGCGGCATAGGGCAGCGGTACGTCCTTGCCGGTCACGCGCGCAACCGGCGCGTCGAGCCAGTCGAACGCCTGTTCCATCATCACCGCGGCCAGCTCGGAGCCGATCCCGGCGAAGGGCCAGCCCTCCTCGACCGCGACCAGGCGGTTGGTCTTCTTCACCGAACCGACCAGGGTCGCGGTGTCCAGCGGGCGGATGGTGCGCAGGTCGATCACCTCGGCGTCGATCCCCTCGCCCGCCAGCTTGTCCGCCGCCTCCAGCGCCCGCTCGCACATCAGCGAGAAGGCGGTGATGGTGACGTCGGCGCCCGGCCGCAGGATGCGCGCCTTGCCGATCGGCGCCACATAGTCGGGGTCGGTCGGCACGTCGTCGTGGGTGCGGCCGTACAGGATCTCGTTCTCGAGGAAGATCACCGGGTTCGGGTTGCGGATCGCGGCCTTCAGCAGCGCCTTGGAATCGCCGGCGCTGTAGGGCGCGATCACGATCAGCCCGGGCACGTGGCCGTACCAGCTGGCATAGCACTGCGAATGCTGGGCGGCGACGCGCGGCGGCGCCGTTGGGGCCGCGGAACACCACCGGGCTGCCCATCTGGCCGCCGGACATGTAGCGGGTCTTGGCGGCCGAGTTGATGATGTGGTCCATCGCCTGCATGGCGAAGTTGAAGGTCATGAACTCGACGATCGGGCGCAGGCCGTTGAAGGCGGCGCCGACCGCCAGGCCGGCGAAGCCGTGCTCGGTGATCGGCGTGTCGATCACCCGCCTGGCGCCGAATTCCTGCAGCAGGCCCTGGCTGATCTTGTAGGCGCCCTGGTACTCGGCCACCTCCTCGCCCATCAGGAAGACGGTGCCGTCGCGGCGCATCTCCTCCGCCATGGCATCGCGCAGCGCATCGCGCACCGTCATGCTGGCGGTCTCGCCGGTGTATTCGGGCGCGGCGGGCGCAGCCGGCTGCGGCGCCGCCGGCGCCGCCGCGGCGGCCGGGGCCGGTTCCGGCTCCGCCGCCGGCGCTGGCCTTGCGGCGGGGGCCGCGGACGCGCCGTTGAGGGCGGAGGCATCTTCGCCCTCCTCCAGCAACAGTGCGATCGGGGTGTTGACCGCCACCTCGTCGGTGCCCTCGGCGACGAGGATCTTGCCGATGACCCCTTCGTCGACCGCCTCGACCTCCATGGTCGCCTTGTCGGTTTCGATCTCGGCGAGGACGTCGCCGGAATTCACCGTGTCGCCTTCGGACTTCAGCCATTTGGCGAGCTTGCCCTCGGTCATCGTCGGCGACAGCGCGGGCATCAGGATTTCAATGGGCATCTTCGGCGCAGTCCTCAAATCAAGGATCGGGCGGGGATCGGACGGATGGCGGCGGGCGACGGACCGGGCCACCCGCGACGGACGGCGGCAGCCGGACGCATGGTCAGGCCTCGGCGAGCACGTCGGTGTAGAGCTCGGCGGGATCCGGTTCCTGGCTTTGCTGGGCGAATTCGGCGGCATCGGCCACCACGGCCTTGACGTCGCGGTCGATCTCCTTCAGCGCCGCCTCGTCGGCCTCGCCGCGGTCCATCAGCTTGGCGCGCGCATTGTCGATCGGGTCGTGCTGGTCGCGCATCTTGCTGACCTCCTCCTTCGACCGGTACTTGGCCGGATCGGACATGGAGTGGCCGCGGTAGCGGTAGGTCAGCATCTCGAGGATGACAGGGCCGTCGCCGCTGCGCGCGTGCTCGATGGCCTGGGTGGCGCTGGCATTCACCGCCTCGACGTCCATGCCGTCGACCTGGTGGCCGGGTATGCCGTAGGCGGCGCCGCGCTGGTGCAGGTCGGGGTTGGCCGAGGCGCGGGCGACGGAGGTGCCCATGCCGTATTTGTTGTTCTCGATCACGTAGACGACGGGCAGCTTCCACAGCGCGGCCATGTTGAAGCTCTCGTAGACCTGGCCCTGGTTGACCGCGCCGTCGCCGAGGTAGCACATCGCCACGCCGCTATCGCCGCTGTACTTGTGCGCGAAGGCGAGGCCGGTGCCGATCGGCACCTGTGCCGCGACGATGCCGTGCCCGCCGAAGAAGTTCTTCTCCTTCGAGAACATGTGCATCGAGCCGCCCTTGCCCTTGGAATAGCCGCCGCGCCGCCCGGTCAGCTCGGCCATCACGCCGCGCGCGTCCATGCCGGCCGCCAGCATGTGGCCGTGGTCGCGATAGCTGGTGACGACGGAATCCTGCTTCTGCGCCGACAGCTGCATGCCGACGACCACGGCTTCCTGACCGATATAGAGGTGGCAGAAGCCGCCGATCAGCCCCATGCCGTAAAGCTGGCCGGCCTTTTCCTCGAACCGGCGGATCAGGAGCATCTGGCGATAGGCTTCGAGCAGCGAATTGCCGCCGAGCCGGGAAGCGGCACCCGCTTTTTCCTTCGACTCCGCACGGGGTTTGCGCTTGGTCGCCGCCATGGACGGGTTTCCTCCTGTGATCGCTTTGCCAGCAAGCTGGCACGCGCGCACGGGTTAATCAATCCGCCATTGGCTTATTTTGTTTTCAAAGTGACGCCGGAAAAGGCGTTGAATTTCGCGGCCTAGCGCCCGCCGCAGGCCCGGCGGGAACCGTGCGCCGGCGCGTCCGTGGCCGAGGCGTCCCCGGCACGGCATGGCCCGACCCGTCCCATCCACGGCGCCCCGCGGTCCGGGCCGAAATGGGGTACCGACCCCATGGGGCCGGCGGACCCCAGCCCATAGCTTCCCCGGTGTCCAACGCCCGCCGTCGACCACCGCGGCGGCGGATCGCACCGAGAGGAGAACGAGATGACCGGACATGGACTGCGCCGCAAGGCCTTCGCCATCGCCACGATCGCCGCCGCCGGCATGCTCGGCGCCTGCATCGCCATGCCGATCGGTCCTGGCGTCGGCGGCCCCGCGCCGATACCGCAGCCACAACCCCAGCCCCAGCCGCAACCCCAGCCGCAGGAGCAGACGCGCACGTTCAACGATCCGCAGGTCGGCGGGCGCTGGGTCGACCTTTGCTATGCCGAGGGCTCCTGCCGACAGCAGCAGCAGATCGACCTGTTCTGCCAGCAGCAGGGATACGACGCGGCGGTGTCGTCCTATTCGCGCAACACCGTGATCTTTCAGACCAACGTACGGCTGGGCGACCAGTCGGTCTGCCGGTCGACCGGTGTCGGCAACTGCCACCGGGTGGCCAGCGTCACCTGCCGGCGCTCGGCGTAAGCGGGTGCGTGAGGCCCTAGTCGGCGGGCCCGGCCGGGCCCGCCGGCGCCGGCCGGTCGAAGATGACGACCTCATGCGGCCCGATATGGTTCAGCACCGCCCGGGCCCGTTCGCGCAGCATGTCCAGCGACAGGGTGCTGGACCGGCCGCCGCTGCCCGGCCGCAGCAGCGAAACCTCGTGCTCCAGCACCGCGCGCTCGTCGGCCACGGCGGCAAGCTCGGCCGTGGCCTCGGCCAGGGATTCCTGCAGGCGCCAATAGGCCAGCAGGCCGCGCTCGCCGTTGACGGCGTGATAGGCGAAATAGCTAAGCGTCAGCAGCCCTGCCACCGCCGGCAGGACGGCGCGGGAGCGGGATCGCAACTCGCGGAACAACGCCATCGCCGCACCGAATCACGGATCAAGACGCCGGTCAACGGGAATTGCGGGCGCCGATTCTGCCAATGGAGTCACCCGGTTGTGCCGCTATGCCGAGTCGTCGGCCGGCAACGCAACGGCCGTCGCCCGGGCGGTCTCAGATAGTCCGGCCAAGCCTTTGATAATCGATATATCTTCCCGGTATGGCGGAAACGCGTCCTTGTGAATGGGCAGCACGCGCTGCCACAAGACTCAGCGCCGCCAGCGCGCGTACTGCGCCGCGTTGCTCAGCTGCTCCTCGATGCGCAGCAGCTGGTTGTACTTGGCCATGCGGTCGGTGCGCGACAGCGAGCCGGTCTTGATCTGCCCGCAGTTGGTGGCCACCGCCAGGTCGGCGATGGTGGCGTCCTCGGTCTCGCCCGAGCGGTGCGACATCACCGCGCTGTAGGCGGCCCGGTGCGCCATCGCCACCGTCTCCATCGTCTCGGTCAGCGAGCCGATCTGGTTGACCTTGACCAGCACCGAGTTGGCTGCGCCGGACTTGATGCCGCGATGCAGGCGGGCGGTGTTGGTGACGAACAGGTCGTCGCCGACCAGCTGGACCGAGCCGCCGATGGCGGCGGTCAGCGCCACCCAGCCGTCCCAGTCGTCCTCGGCCATGCCGTCCTCGATCGAGGCGATCGGGTAGCGCTTGGTCAGGTCGGTCAGATAGGCGACCATCTCGTCGGAGCCGAGGGTCTTGCCCTCGCCCGCCAGCAAGTACTTGCCGTCCCGGTAGTATTCGGTCGCGGCACAGTCGAGCGCCAGCAGCACGTCGTCGCCCGGCTTGCGCCCTGCCGCCTCGATCGCGCCCATGATGAAGCCAAGCGCCTCGTCGGTGCTCGACACATTGGGGGCGAAGCCGCCCTCGTCGCCGACATTGGTGTTGTGGCCGGCGTCCTTCAGCGCCTTCTTCAGCGCCTGGAACACCTCGGCGCCGGTGCGCAGCGCCTCGGCGAAGGTCTCGGCGCCGACCGGCATGATCATGAATTCCTGGATGTCGACCGGGTTGTCGGCATGGGCGCCGCCGTTGAGGATGTTCATCAGCGGGATCGGCAGCACATGCGCGTTGGCACCGCCGACATAGCGGTACAGCGGCAGACCGGCGTGGTCGGCCGCCGCCTTGGCCACCGCCAGCGACACGCCGAGGACGGCATTCGCGCCGAGCCGGCCCTTGTTGGCCGAGCCGTCGAGCGCCAGCATCGCGGCGTCGACCAGCCGCTGCTCGTTCGCGTCCATGCCGATCACCACGTCGCGGATCTCGCCGTTGACCGCGTTGACCGCCTTGGTCACGCCCTTGCCGCCATAGCGGGCCTTGTCGCCGTCGCGCAGCTCGACCGCCTCGTGCGCGCCGGTGGAGGCGCCGGACGGCACCGCAGCCCGGCCGAAGCCGCCGCTGGCCAGATGCACGTCGACCTCGACGGTCGGGTTGCCGCGGCTGTCCAGGATCTCGCGGCCCACGATATCGATGATCTCGCTCATCGGGCGTCTCCTCACGGCTGCAGGGCGGTCTGCCCGGACGCGGGCGCCGCCATGTTGACGGGTCGCGATGCGCGCGCGGTCAGGCCACCGCCACCGGGCGGGCCTTGGCCAGCGCGTCGAACTGCATTAACGTCTCAAGAATTTCCGGTAATTCGTTGAACTTTATCATATTTGGCCCGTCGGACGGTGCGTTGTCCGGGTCGCGGTGGGTCTCCATGAATACCGCCGCCACGCCGACCGCCACCGCCGCGCGGGCCAGCACCGGCGCGAATTCGCGCTGGCCGCCGGAGCGGGCACCCATGCCGCCCGGCTGCTGCACCGAATGGGTGGCGTCGAACACCACCGGGTGGCCGGTCCGCGCCATGATCGGCAGCGCGCGCATGTCGGAAACCAGGGTGTTGTAGCCGAAGCTGACGCCGCGCTCGCACAGCAGCGCGTTCGGGTTGCCGGCGCCGTCGATCTTGGCGGCGACGTTGGCCATGTCCCACGGCGCCAGGAACTGGCCCTTCTTGACGTTGATCGCGCGCCCGGTGCGGGCGGCAGCGACCAGCAGGTCGGTCTGGCGGCACAGGAACGCCGGGATCTGCAGCACGTCGACGGCCTCGGCCACCGGCGCGCATTGTTCCGGTGCGTGCACGTCGGTCAGCACCGGGCAGCCCCAGCGCTCGCGCACCTCGGCCAGGATCGGCAGCGCCGCGGCCATGCCGATGCCGCGCGGGGCGTCGCCCGCCGTGCGGTTGGCCTTGTCGAACGACGTCTTGTAGATCAGGCCGATGCCGAGCCGGCCGCACAGCTCGACCAGCGCCTGGCTCATCTCCAGTGCGTGCTCCCGGCTCTCCAGCGCGCAGGGACCGGCGATCAGGGTCAGCGGCATCCGGTTGCCGACGCTGAGCGCACCGATCTTGACCACACGCTGGGCCGGACCCTGGACGGCCGGGTCGCTCTCCGCCATCAGACCAGCCTCTCCTGCTCGATCGCGGCGCGCACGAAGCTGGTGAACAGCGGGTGCGGCCGGTCTGGGCGCGACTTCAGCTCGGGGTGGAACTGGACGCCGATGAACCACGGATGGTCCTCGCGCTCGACGATCTCGGGCAGCCGCCCGTCGGGCGACATGCCGGAAAGCGCAGGCCCGCCGCCTCGAGCTGGCCGCGATAGTTGATGTTGACCTCGTAACGGTGGCGATGGCGCTCGCTGATGCTGCCGGCCTCATAGATCTCGGCCACCTTGCTGCCGGGCGAAAGCACCGCCGGATAGGCGCCCAGCCGCATGGTACCGCCCAGGTCGTCCTCGCCGGAGCGGGTCTCCAGCCGGTTGTCGCGCACCCATTCGGTCAGCAGGCCGACCACCGGCTCCGGGCACGGCCCGAATTCGGTGGAGTTGGCGCCGGCCAGCCCGGCCAGGTTGCGCGCCGCCTCGATCACCGCCATCTGCATGCCGAAACAGATGCCCAGATAAGGCACGTTGTGCTCACGCGCGAAGGCGGCGGCACGGATCTTGCCCTCGGCGCCGCGCTCGCCGAATCCGCCCGGCACCAAGATGCCGTGGACGCCGGCGAGATGGTGCACCGCGTCCTCGCGCTCGAAGATCTCCGAGTCGATCCAGTCGATCTGCACCCGCACGTTGTTGGCGATACCGCCGTGGGCCAGCGCCTCGCCCAGCGACTTGTAGGCGTCGAGCAGGCTGGTGTACTTGCCGACGATGGCGATGCGCACCTGCCCGTCGGGCATGGTCGCCCGGCGGCAGATTTCCTCCCAGCCGCCCAGGTCGGGCTTCGGCGCGTCTTCCAGCCCGAAATGGCGGCAGACCTCGTCGTCGAACCCCTCCTGGTGCAGCAGCAGCGGCACCCGGTAGATGGTGTCGGCGTCGATCGCCGGAATCACCGCGTTGCGGCGCAGGTTGCAGAACAGCGCGATCTTGCGCCGGGCATCGTCCGGAATCGGCCGGTCGCAGCGGCACAGCAGGATCGACGGCTGGATGCCGAGCCCGAGCAGCTCCTTCACCGAATGCTGGGTCGGCTTGGTCTTCAGTTCGCCCGCCGACGGGATGAACGGCACCAGCGTCAGGTGCACGAACAGGCTGCGATCCGCTGCCAGCTCGTTGCCGAGCTGGCGGATCGCCTCGAGGAACGGCAGGCCCTCGATGTCGCCGACCGTGCCGCCGATCTCGACGATGGTGAAGTCGGCGCCCTCGGGGTCGGCGGTGATGAAGTCCTTGATCGCGTCGGTGACGTGCGGGATCACCTGGATGGTCGCGCCGAGATAGTCGCCGCGCCGCTCGCGCGCGATCACCTCGGAATAGATCCGCCCGGTGGTCAGGTTGTCGTTCTGACGGGTCGGAACGCCGGTGAAGCGCTCATAGTGGCCGAGGTCGAGGTCCGTCTCCGCGCCGTCGTCGGTGACATAGACCTCGCCGTGCTGATACGGGCTCATCGTGCCCGGATCGACGTTGAGATAGGGGTCCAGCTTGCGCAGGCGCACGCTGAACCCGCGCGCCTGCAGCAGCGCCCCGAGCGCCGCCGCCGACAGGCCCTTGCCCAGCGACGAGGCGACGCCCCCCGTGACGAAAATGAATCGCGTCATGGGAGGTCAGTCTAGCCGGTTCGGCGGTGCGAGCGAAATGATCCTTTGGCGAACCGGCACGGTCACTGTGCCGGCGCGTCGGCGTCGTCGCCGGACGGGCCGTCGGCCGGCTCGCCATCGGCCGGCGCGGCGTCGTCGCCCGCGGCGCCGGACTGGCCGGACGCCGCCGCGTCGTCGCCGGTCGCTGTCGCGCCCTCGGCGTCGGTCGCCGCCGGCTGGTCGCCAGTCGCCTGGTCCTCAGTCGGCTGGTCGGCAGTCGGCTCTGTCGCCTGTCCCGTCGTCTCGGTGGGCGCGCCCTCGTCGTCGAGGAACGAACCGCGCTCCAGGCCGGCGACGATGGCCAGCGCGATGCAGTTGACGAAGAACAGCGTCGCCAGCACCGCCGTGGTGCGGGTGAGCAGGTTCGAGGCCGAGCGGCTGGTCATCATGCCGGCGCCGCCGCCGCCGCCGAGACCGCCCATGCCGCCCTCGTTGCGCTGGATCAGGATCACCCCGACCAGGCCGATCGCCAGCAGAATCTGGATGACGAGAAGAACCGTGCTCATGAAAACCGATGGTCTGTTGAGAGAAGGCGCGCCAAATCGGCGGCGGACGCACCCGGCCGCCCGCCACGACCGCCGGGTTGTAGTGCCTTTGCCGCCGCTTGCCTAGCCCGGAATGCGGTTGTGCGGGTCAGGCGGTGACGATGCCCAGGAAATCCGCGGCCTTCAGGCTGGCGCCGCCGACCAGCGCGCCGTCGACATCGGCGGTGGCCAGGATCTCCGCCGCGTTGCCCGGCTTGACCGAGCCGCCGTAGAGCAGCGCGACCCGGGCCGGGTCGCCGACCAGCCCGGCGAGGCAGCGGCGCAGATGGGCATGGGCGTCGGCCACCTGTTCCGGCGTCGCCGTGCGGCCGGTACCGATCGCCCAGACCGGCTCGTAGGCGACCACGACGTCCGCGCCGGCGCAACCCGGCGGCACCGAGTCCGCCAGCTGCCCGGCCAGCACCGCCTCGGTCCGGCCGGCGTCGCGCTCGGCCTCGGTCTCGCCGATGCACACGATCGGGGTCAGCCCGGCGGCCAGGGCGGCCTGTGCCTTCTCCCGCACCAGCGCGCTCGATTCGCCATGGTTCTGGCGGCGCTCGGAATGACCGACGATGACGTGGCTGCAACCCAGGTCGGCCAGCATCGGCGCGGCGATGTCGCCGGTGTGCGCCCCGCTCGCCGCCGGATGGCAGTCCTGCCCGCCGACCAGCACGCCGCTGCCGGCGACGGCGGCCAGCACCTCGGCCAGCAGGGTCGCCGGCGGGCACAGCAGCACCGACGGACCGAACGGGCCCGCCTCGGCCACAGCCGCGGCCAGCGCCCGGCCGTCGGCGCGCAGCATGTTCATCTTCCAGTTGCCGGCGATCAGCCGCCGCGGCCGTTCTGCCATGTCGCTTCCTCTCCCGACCGGGCCCGCAAATGGGGCGGATGCAGCGCCGCCGTCACAAAAGCGCCAGCTCGGTGTTGCAGGCCATGGGCGCGGTTCCTATGATCCGGCGCCCTTCGGACCGGGACCATGTCGGTTGCCGCGGTGCTTGGCAAGTGCGGCCGCGGCCGCCAAGGCGGAGACTGGAAGCCTCGATGCTGACCTCGATGCGCAAGACGTCGTCTTCCCTGTTCGTGAAGCTGCTGTTCGTGCTGCTTATCGCCAGCTTTGCGATCTGGGGCATCGGCGACGTGCTGCGGCCGTCGGCCGGCGGCGGCCCGATCGAGGTCGGCGACAAGCAGATCGGCCTGGCCACCATCGACCGCGAGTTCCGCGGCATCCTCGACCAGCAGTCGCGGGCCGTCGGCTTCCGCTTCACCCCGGCGATGGGCCTGCAGTTCGGCATGCTGGACCGGGCGATCAGCAACGTGGTCACCCGGGCACTGTACGACAATCTGGCCACCGACCTGGGCATCCGCATCGACGACGAATCGGTGCGCGACTTCATCCGCGACCGGCTGGGCTTCAGGACCGACGACGGCCGTTTCGACCGCGCCGCGTTCGAGCAGGAGCTGCGCAACCGGCAGGTCACCGAGGACGCCTTCGTCGAGGAGCTGCGTGCCGACATCGCCCGCGACGACCTGGTTCGCACGGTCGGCGCCGGCATCCGCCTGCCCAACGCGCTGGCCGCGGCGCTGCATGCCTATCGCGAGGAAACGCGCGTCGCCGACTATTTCAAGATCGCGGCCGAGGACATGCCGGCCCCCGCGGCGCCGGCCGAGGACGTGCTGACCGCCTATTACGAGGCCAACGGCGAGCTCTACATGGCGCCGGAGTTCCGCAGCGGCGACGTCGTGGTGCTCGATCCGGCGGAGATCGCCGCCGGCATCGCCGTCGACGACGAACAGCTGAACGAGGAGTTCCTCTACCAGCGCGATTCGCTCTATGTGCCGGAGCGCCGGACGGTCGAGCAGATGATCCTCGCCGATGCGGCGCAGGCCGAGGCCGCGGCGGCAGCGCTGGGCGAGGGCCGCGACTTCGCGTCGGTGGCGAGCGAGGTCGCCGGCCAGGACGCGGCGGCGCTGGCGATGGGCGCGTTCAGCAGCGACGAATGGTTCGTGGCGGAGGCGAAGGACGCGCTGTTCGACGGCGACGTCGGCGCGGTCAGCGCGCCGGTCGAGACCCCGCTCGGCTGGCGCATCTATCGCGTCACCGCGATCGAGCCGGGCCGCGAGGCCGAGCTGGACGACGTGCGCGACACCCTGATCGACGAGATCAGGACGCGCATCGCCCGGGACGAGATCTTCGACCTGGCCGGGCGGGTGCAGGACGAGATGGCCGGCGGCGCCAGCCTGGCCGAGGCGGCGCGGACGCTGGAGATCGCCGTGCAGCCGGTCGGCCCGATTTCCGCGGACGGCCAGGATCCCGAGGGGCTCGACACGGTCATCCCCGGCGGCGATCCGGTCGTCGCCGCGCTGTTCGAGCAGGCGCCGGACGCCGACCCGGACCAGCGCGACCTGCCGGGCGGCGGGGTGTTCTTCGTCGCCGTGACCGTGGTGACGGAGCCGGCGGTGCGCCCGCTGGCGGAGGTGCGCGACACCGTGCTGGCCGACTGGACCGCCGACCAGCAGATGGAGGCGGCCCGCGCGCTGGCCCAGACCGCAAAGGACGCGCTGGCCGCCGGCACCGGCTTCGGCGCCGTCGCGGACGCGCACAGCCTGCTGCCGCTGGTCGCCACCGGCATCCGCCGCGACGGCAGCGAGAATGCGGGCCTGCCCTCCGGCCTTGCCGCCACGCTGTTCGAGGCCGCGGTCGGCGCCGCCGATTCCGAGGAAGCGCCGGCCGAGCGGGCGGTCTATGTCGCGCAGCTGAAGGAGATCGTGCCGGCGCCGGAGGATGCGGAGGCGCTGAACACCGTGCGCATGCAGGTCAGCGCCCAGGCGACGTCCGATCTCTACACCGCGCTCGGCACCGAATTGCAGGGCCGGTACGAGACCGCGATCCAGAGCGATTTCATCCAGCAAAGCTTCTCGCAAAGCTACAGCCAGTAGGCTATGTCCTACCGCAGCCCATACATGCGCACCCGAACGGACAACGACGATGGATGACAAGGCTGACGGCCCATGGCGATCGCACCGGATTTCGACCAGTTCGTCGCCGAGTATGACGCTGGCAGGCCGCAGCTTGTCTGGACGCGCCTGATCGCCGACCTGGAGACGCCGGTTTCGGCGTTCATGAAGCTAGCCGACGGGCTGCCCAACAGTTTCCTGCTCGAATCGGTCGAAGGCGGCAAGCTGCGCGGCCGCTACTCGATCATCGGCCTGAAGCCGGACCTGATCTGGCGCTGCAAGAACGACCGCGCCGTGATCAACCGGCGCGCGCGCGCCACGCCCGGCGATCCGGCCGCCTTCGAGCCCTGCCCGGTCGGCGAGGCGAACGGTGCGCTCGCCTCGCTGCGCGCGCTGCTGGCCGAGTGCGAGGTCGCGATCCCGAAGGCGCTGCCGCCGATGGCCTGCGGGCTGTTCGGCTATCTCGGCTACGACATGGTCCGCCAGATGGAGCGGCTGCCGGATTCCAATCCGGATCCGCTCGACGTGGCCGACGCGATCCTGCTGCGGCCGTCGATCGTCGCGGTGTTCGACAGCGTCGAGGACCTGGTCACCATCGTCACGCCGGTGTGGCCGGCCGACGGGCTGTCGGCGGAACGGGCCTACACCCTGGCCCGCGAGCGGCTGGCCGACGTGATGACCGACCTGCGCCGCTCGCTGCCCAACCGGCGCGAGCCGCGCGCCGCACTGGACGGCAAGATCGAGCCGGTGTCGAACCTGGACCCGGCCGGCTACCGCGCCATGGTGGAGAAGGCGAAGGAATACATCCGGGCCGGCGACATCTTCCAGGTGGTGCCGTCGCAGCGCTTCCGCTTCCCGTTCAAACTGCCGGCGCTCAGCCTCTATCGCTCGCTGCGCCGGCTCAACCCGTCGCCATTCCTGTTCTTCTTCGACTTCGACGACCTGTCGCTGGTCGGCTCCAGCCCGGAGATCATGGTGCGGCACCGCGACGGCGTGGTCACCATCCGGCCGCTGGCCGGCACGCGCCGCCGCGGCGCGACCCCGGCCGAGGACCGCGCGCTGTCGGCCGACCTGCTCGCCGACCCGAAGGAACTGGCCGAGCACCTCATGCTGCTCGACCTGTCGCGCAACGACGTCGGCCGGGTGGCGGAGATCGGCTCGGTCGAGGTCACCGAGCGCGAGGTGATCGAGTATTATTCGCACGTGATGCACATCGTCTCCAACGTCGAGGGCCGGCTGCGCGCCGACAAGACCGCCCTGGACGCGCTGATCGCCGGCTTTCCGGTCGGCACCGTCACCGGGGCGCCGAAGGTGCGGGCGATGGAGATCATCGACGAGCTGGAGTCGGAGCGCCGCGGCGTCTACGCCGGCGCGGTCGGCTATTTCGGCGCCGACGGGGCGATGGACACCTGCATCGCCCTTCGCACCGCGGTGCTGAAGGACGGCACCTGCTATGTCCAGGCCGGCGGCGGCGTGGTCGCCGACAGCGACCCGCAGGCCGAGTATGAGGAAAGCTGCAACAAGGCACGCGCGCTGATGCGCGCCGCCGAGGACGCGCTCAGCTTCGCGGCCGACGGATTCTAGGCATGATGCTTACTCGGGGAACAACGAAGCAGCCAAAGCCGCTAGGCAATGAGCCTAACGGCACTGGTGGCACGGCTGCAACGTGTGACACGTGTCACACGCCGACTCGCTGCGACTCAGCATACCAGAACGGCACGGCGCCATGTTGCTGCTGATCGACAATTACGACAGTTTCACCTACAACCTCGTCCACTTCCTCGGCGAGTTGGGGGCGGAATGCGATGTGGTCCGCAACGACGCCGTGCCCGTCGACGAGGCGATCGGGCGCGGCCGCGAGGGCATCATCCTGTCGCCCGGCCCCTGCGACCCCGACAAGGCCGGCATCTGCCTGGCCGTGATCGCTGCGGCGGCCGAACGCGCCACGCCGGTGCTCGGCGTCTGCCTTGGCCACCAGGCCATCGGCCAGAGCTTCGGCGGGCGCGTGGTGCGGGCGCCGGCGCCCCTGCACGGCAAGACCAGCGCGATCCGCCACCAGGGCACCGGACTGTTCGCCGGGCTCCCGGACGGCTTCACCGCCACCCGCTATCATTCCCTGATGGTCGCGCGCGAGGATCTGCCGGCGTGCCTGGAGGTCAACGCCTGGTCCGACGATGGGGTGATCATGGGCTTCCGGCACCGTACGCTGCCGATCCACGGCCTGCAGTTCCACCCGGAAAGCATCGCTACCGCGCATGGGCACGACCTGCTGCGCAACTACCTCGCCGTCGTCGCCGCCGCGGCGCGCCAATAGGACAACCGGGGACCGAGACGATGACGCCCACCCTTCCGTCGATCAAGGCCGTGCTTGCGACCATCGCCGCCGGCGGCACGCTCAGCGAGGGCGACGCCGAACACACATTCGACCTGCTGATGTCGGGCGACGTCACGCCATCGCAAATGGGCGCGCTGCTGATGGGCATGCGCGTGCGCGGCGAGACCATCGACGAGATCACCGGCGCTGCGCGCGCCATGCGCGCCAAGGCGCTGGCCGTCGAGGCACCGGCCGGCGCGATCGACACCTGCGGCACCGGCGGCGACGTCAAGGGCACCCACAACATCTCCACCGCAGCGGCCATCGTGCTGGCCGGTTGCGGGGTGACCGTTGCCAAGCACGGCAACGTGGCGCGGTCGTCGAAGTCGGGCTCTGCCGATGTGCTGGCCGCTCTGGGCGTCAATCTCGAGGCCGACCTGGCTGCGTTCTCGCGCAGCCTGGAGCAGGCGCGGATCGGGTTCATGCTGGCCCAACGCCATCACGGTGCCATGCGCAACGTCGGCCCGACCCGGGTCGAATTAGGTACGGCAACTATTTTCAACATCCTGGGGCCGTTGGCCAACCCGGCGGGCACGCGCCGGCAGCTGATTGGGGTTTATGCCGACCACTGGATCCGGCCGATGGCCGAGGTGCTGAACCGCCTGGGTTGCGAGCGGGCCTGGGTGGTGCACGGCAGCGACGGCATGGACGAGTTGACCACCTGCGGCACCAGCCGCGTCGCCGAAGTCCGCGACGGCACCATCGCCGAGTTCGAGATCGACCCGACCAGCCTGGGGCTGCCTCTGGCGCAGCCGAGCGACCTGGCCGGCGACGACGCCGCCACCAACGCGGCGGCGATCCGCGCCCTGCTCGCCGGCCAGACCGGGCCGCTGCGCGACATCGTGCTGCTCAACGCCGCCGCCGGGCTGGTGGTCGCCGATGCCGCGGTCGACCTGACCGATGGCCTGGCCCAGGGCGCCGCCGCGATCGAATCCGGCGCCGCCGCGGCCGCGCTGGACAAGATGGCGCGCATCTCGCGCGGCGGCTGAGACGGCCATGGCCAGCGTTCTCGACAAGATTTGCGCCGACAAGCGCGTGCATGTGGCAGCCAGCAAGGCCCGGCGGCCGCTGGCCGCGGTCGAGGCGGCGGCACGGCACGCGGCGCCGGTCCGCGGCTTCCGCGCGAGGCTGGCCGAGAAGGCTGCGAGCGGCTACGGTCTGATCTGCGAAATCAAGAAAGCATC
The DNA here is from genome assembly GCA_041396705.1 of Alphaproteobacteria bacterium. Lineage (NCBI taxonomy): Bacteria > Pseudomonadati > Pseudomonadota > Alphaproteobacteria > Alphaproteobacteria bacterium. The sequence goes on along the minus strand of JAWKYB010000012.1, from coordinate 120,566 downwards.
GCCCTCCAAGGGATTGATTCGAGAGGATTTCGATCCGGAGGACCTGGCCCGTGCCTATGCCGCCGGCGGTGCCGCCTGCCTGTCCGTGCTGACCGACGTGCCCTATTTCCAGGGTGACGATTCCTATCTGGTCGCCGCCCGTGCCGCGGTCGACCTGCCGGTGCTGCGCAAGGACTTCATGGTCGACACCTACCAGGTTGCTGAGGCGCGGGCGCTCGGTGCCGACTGCATCCTCGTCATCATGGCCGCGGTCGACGACGGCCTCGCCGGCGAGCTGATGGCGGCCGCGGCAGCGTGGGGCATGGACGTGCTGGTCGAGGTCCACGACGCGGATGAGATGGCGCGCGCCGCACGGCTGCAACCCAGCATGGTCGGCATAAACAATCGCAATCTCAAGATGTTGTCCGTCGATCTTGCAACGACGGAGGCGCTGGCTGCGCTGGCGCCGTCGGGCGCTCTGCTGGTCTGCGAGAGCGGGCTGGGCAGTCGCGCCGACCTCGACCGCATGGCGCGGGTCGGCGCCCGCTGCTTCCTGATCGGCGAATCCTTCATGCGCCAGCCCGACGTGACGGCGGCGGTGCGCGCCATGCTGCTGCCGGCGCCGGCCGGCGCGGCGGCGGAGTGAAGGCGATGAGCGGCGGCCTGACCCATTTCGACGCCGACGGCGCGGCGCGCATGGTCGACGTCTCCACCAAGGCCGAGACCGCGCGCGTCGCCGTTGCCGCCGCGCGCGTCGAGATGGCGCCCGCCACCCTGGCGGCGATCCGCGGCGGCACCGCGGCGAAGGGCGACGTGCTCGGCGTGGCCCGCATCGCCGGCATCATGGCGGCGAAGCGCACCCACGAGCTGATCCCGCTGTGCCATCCCCTGCCCCTGGCGGCGGTCGAGATCGCGTTCGAGACCGCCGATGCGCCGGTGCCGGCCGTCCACATCAGGGCGACGGCGAAGACCACCGGGCGGACCGGGGTGGAGATGGAGGCACTGACCGCCGCCGGCATCGCGGCGCTGACGGTCTACGACATGTGCAAGGCCGTCGATCGCGCCATGCGGATCGAGGGCGTGCGGCTGCTGCACAAGTCCGGCGGCAAGTCCGGCACCTACGACGCGGCCTGAGGACGCGGGCATGCTGTCGGTCGACGAGGCGCTGGCGCGACTGACCGCGGATGTGCCGCGGCTGGCGGTCGAGCAGGTCGGCATCGCCGAGGCGGTCGGCCGCGTGCTGGCCGAGGACCTGGCGGCCCGTCTGACCAAGCCGCCGACCGACGTCTCCGCCATGGACGGCTATGCGGCGCGGGCCGCCGACGTCGCCGCCGTGCCGGCGACGCTGCGCGTGGTGGCGGAACTGCCGGCCGGCGTGCACGATGCCGGCCGGATCGGCCCGGGCGAGGCGGCGCGGATCTTCACCGGGGCCCCCCTGCCCGCCGGTGCCGACACCATCGTCATCCAGGAAAACACGACCGCGGCGGACGGCCAGGTGACGGTGCACGAGACCGCCGCGCTCGGCCGCTACGTCCGCAAGGCCGGGCTCGACTTCGCAGCCGGTGCGGTCGGCCTGCGCGCCGGCCTGCGGCTGGCGCCGCGCCACATCGCGCTGGCCGCGGCGATGAACCGCCCGTGGCTCAGGGTCTATCGCCGGCCGCGGGTGGCGGTGCTGTCCACCGGCGACGAGATCGTCGGGCCGGGCGATCCGATCGGGCCGAACCAGGTGGTCAGCGCCAACGCACTGGCGCTGGCGGCCTTCATCCGCGCCGAGGGCGGCGAGCCGGTCGACCTCGGCATCGCCGCAGACCGGCCGGAGGCGCTGCACGAGCGTGCCGCCCAGGCCCGCGGCTGCGACCTGCTGGTCACCACCGGCGGCGCCTCGGTCGGCCGACACGACCTGGTCCAGAGCGCGCTGGGCGCGGTCGGGCTCGCGGTCGATTTCTGGAAGATCGCGGTCCGTCCCGGCAAGCCGCTGATCCACGGCCGCATCGGCGGCATCCCCATGCTCGGGCTGCCGGGCAATCCCGTCTCGTCCCTGGTTTGTGCGCTGTTGTTCCTGCGACCGCTGCTGGCCGCCATGCACGGCAGCGCCACCGGCCGCGCCGCAACGCTGCCCGCCATCCTCGGCACGGCGCTCGGCGCGAACGACAACCGCGAGGACTATCTGCGCGCCGCGCTGGCCCGCGATTCCGCCGGCCGGCTGGTCGCCACGCCCTTCCCGGTGCAGGACAGCTCGATGCTTGCGATCCTGGCCCATTCCGACGGCCTGGTGATCCGCGCGCCCCATGCGCCCGCCTTGCCCGCCGGCGCGCCCGTCGAGGTGTTGCCGCTTTAGTTCCGCCTGGCTTGACGGCACTAGGGAACCTAAATAGAACATTCGGTGTTATGCGTTTGTTCCGATTCGGCGACGCACAAAACCACGCCGGGCACGCACCGCACAGGCTGCGCGCCGGGCGACAGACACGGGAACCGCCGTCATGTTGACCCGCAAGCAGCACGAGTTGCTGCTGTTCATCAACGAACGCATCAAGGCCGAGGGCATCTCGCCGTCGTTCGACGAGATGAAGGACGCCCTCGACCTGAAGTCGAAATCCGGCATCCACCGCCTGATCACCGGCCTGGAGGAGCGCGGCTTCCTCAAGCGCCTGCCGCATCGCGCCCGCGCGCTGGAGGTGATCCGCCTGCCCGACGACGCCGCGGTCGATGCCGCCGACCGGCGCGGCCGCCGGCGCACACGCTCCTTCGCCCCGAACGTGATCGAGGGACGGTTCAGCACGGTGATCCGGGCCCGCGGCGCCCGCGCGGTCGAGGGCGGCAACGGCGCCCAGCCGATCCCGCTCTACGGCCGGATCGCGGCCGGCATGCCGATCGAGGCGCTGCGCGACCATAGCGTCACCATCGACATCCCCACCGCCCTGCTCGGCCGCGGCGAATACTACGCGCTGGAGGTCGCCGGCGATTCGATGATCGAGGCCGGCATCTTCGACGGCGACGTCGTGGTGATCGAGCGGCGCGACGCGGCGGAGAACGGCGACATCGTCGTCGCGCTGGTCGACGACCAGGAGGTGACGCTGAAGCGGATCCGCCGGCGCAAGGACTCGATCGCACTGGAACCGGCGAACAAGTCGTACGAGACCCGCATTTTCGGCCCGGACCGGGTCAAGGTGCAGGGCCGCCTGATCGCGCTGATCCGCCGCTACTGACCGCGCTCTCAGCGGTTGGTTGCCACCCACGGCCGATGGCCGCGCCGGGCGCCGACGCTGTCGACCGCCAAGCCGCCGTCGCCGTCGAGCGCGATGCTGTGGGCCCCATCCACCGCCAGGTCGACGTAACGGATGGTCGGCGTGCCGGTGGCGCAGGCGCGGCCGCCCGGAAAGAGCTGGACGACGAGATCGGCCAGGCGGCAGTCGTCGTCGAGCGCGTCCCGCGTGGCCGCCAGCGCGACGGACCGGCCGGCAACCGCGAACACGCAGCCGAAGGCGTCGCAAGACGCCGGCACGCCGTCGTCCGCGGCCGCGTCCAGCCGGCGCAGCGAAACCGCCGGGTCCAGCCCGGCCAGCCGGGCCCAGCCCTCGGTGTCGAAGCGGTCGCGGCGCAGCGACGGCACATACAGCGCCGAGCCGGCGACGAGGCCGTAGGCACGGCCCGATCCGGCGACGAACACCGCCGGCGGCGCCGCGGCGAGCAGCGCGACGAGCCCCGCCACCGCCGGAACCGCACCGAGCCAGCGCAGCCGGCTGCGCCACAGGCAGAGCCACAGCCCGCCCCCGGCGAACAGCGCCAGCGTCCAGGCCTCGGCCGCGGGTGCGCGCAGCACCGCGCCGGGCGCGTCGGCGATCGCCGTGCTGACCGTGCGCAACAGCGCGATGCCCCACCCCGCCGGCACGAAGCCCAGCTCGCCGAGGCCGACCGCGGCGGCGAGACAGCCGAGCGCCAGAAAAGGCATGATCCAGAACGCCATCAGCGGGATCGCGACCAGATTGGCGACGATGCCGTACAGCGCCACCTGCTGGAAGTGGAACAGCGCGAATGGCGCGGTGGCCAGCGTGGCGACCAGGGTGCTGTACAGCGTCGCCGCCAGGTAGACCAGCGGCCGCGCCCGCGGCCCGCCGCCGCGCGGCCGGCCGAGGCCGGCGATCAGCGCGCGGCGCGCCTCCACCCATTCGAAGCCGGCGATCAGCGCGACGACCGCGGCGAAGGACAGCTGGAAGCTGGGCCCGAGCACGGCCGCCGGCGCCAGCAGCATCACGCCGAGCGCGGCCGTGGCGACCAGGCGCATGGAGATCGGGTTGCGGTCGAGCAGCACCGCGCCCAGTGCCAGCGCCACCATCAGGAAGGCCCGCGCGGTCGGCGGCGTGGTGCCCGCGATCAGCATGTAGACGAAGGCGGCGGCGATGCCGGCGATGGCGGCCCACTTCTTGACCGGATGGTGCAGCGCCAGCGCCGGCACCAGCGCCAGCAGCGCCCGCACGCCCCAGAACACGAAGCCGGCGACGATGCCGATGTGCAGGCCGGAGATCGCCAGCAGGTGCGCCAGCCCGGCGTCGCGCAGCGCGGCGCGGTCGTCGTCCGCGATCTCGCCGCGCTCGCCGACCACCAGCGCCTTGGCCAGCCCGGCCTCGGGCCCGTCGAGCGCGCCGCCGATCGAAGCGGAAATGGCGCGGCGGGCGCGCTCCACCAGCGTGTCCGGGCTGCCGGCGCCGGCATCGTCGATCGCCGCGCGGCCCAGCACGAATCCGACCGCGCCGATGCCGTCGAAATAGGACTGGCGCTGAAAATCATAGGCACCGGGCGCAAGCGGCGGCGGCGGCGGCTGCAGCACCGCGCTGGCCGAAAGCGTGGCGCCGGGCGACGGCATCGCCTCCGGCGACCGCAAGCTGATGCGCACGCGCGGCGGCAACGGGTCCGTTTCCGGCGTCGAGAGCGCCGGCCGCTCGACCACGACCCGGACCCGGCCGCCGTCCCGCGGCTCGATGTCGACGATCCGCCCGCTGACGTTCACCGCGCCGACATCCCGGTCCAGCATCCGCGGCGCGACCGACCAGGTGGCGAGCTGCGCCCAGCCCCAGCCGGCTGCCGCCAGCGCCAGCACCAGCGCGACCAGCGGCAGCGTCGCACGGCGGCGCGTCGTCCAGGCCAGCGCGACCAGGACGGCGAAGGCGGCGGCGGGCCAGACCCAGGGCGGCTCGACCGGCCGGTCGAAATAGGCCAGGACGCCGGCGCCGAACGCGACTGGCAGCCACAGCACCAGCCGTTCCTGCTCCCGGCCGAGGCAGGCGCCCAGCGCCGTCCCGGCGCGCATGGCAAGCGAGGGTTGCATGGCGCGAGTGTGGCACACTCGCCGGCCGCGCGCTGCCGTCTGTGCGCCGCAGCGGCGCGGCAGCGGCGCGGCGAAGGGCGCCCGGGCCGACAACGGGTTTGGCGCGACGGGAAGCGTCGTGCTACATCAGCCCAGCCCCACGCATCCTTGCCGAGCCCGATGACCGTCACCACGCGTTTCGCGCCGTCGCCGACCGGATTCCTCCACATCGGCGGTGCGCGCACCGCCTATTTCAACTGGCTGTTCGCCCGCCATCACGGCGGCCGTTTCCTGTTGCGCATCGAGGACACCGACAAGGCGCGCTCCACCGAGGCGGCGATGCAGGCGATCGTCGACGGGCTCGCCTGGCTGGGCCTGGCATGGGACGGCGACGTGATCTACCAGTCGGCCCGCCAGGACCGCCACGCCGCGGTCGCGCACGAGCTCGTCGCCGCCGGCCGGGCCTATCGCTGCTATTGCACGCCGGAGGAGCTTGAACAGATGCGGGCGGAGGCCAAGGCGGCCGGCCGCTCGCTGCGCTACGACGGGCGCTGGCGCGACCGCGACCCGGCCAAGGCGCCGGCCGGCGTGCCGCCGGTGATCCGGGTGAAGGCGCCGCTGGCGGGCAGCACCACCATCGACGATGCGGTCCAGGGCGAGGTCACCGTCGGCCACGACCAGCTCGACGATTTCGTGCTGCTGCGCGCCGACGGCACGCCGACCTACATGCTGTCGGTGGTGGTCGACGACCACGACATGGGCATCACCCACGTGATCCGCGGCGACGACCACCTGACCAATGCCTTCCGCCAGCGCGTGCTGTACGAGGCCTGCGGGTGGGACGTGCCGGCCTTCGCCCACATCCCGATGATCCACGGGCCGGACGGCGCCAAGCTGTCGAAGCGACACGGGGCGCTTGGCGTCGAGGCCTATCGCGAGATGGGCTACCTGCCGGAGGCGCTGCGCAACTATCTGCTGCGGCTGGGCTGGAGCCACGGCGACGACGAGGTGATCGACACCGACCGGGCGGTGGCCTGGTTCGGGCTCGAAGCGGTCGGCCGCTCGCCGTCGCGCTTCGACTTCGACAAGCTGAACAGCCTGAACAACCACTACATCCGCCAGGCCGAGCCGGAGCGGCTTGCCGGGCTGGTGCTGCCGCTGGTCGCGGCGCGCACCGGCGCCGACACGGCCGCGCTGAACCCCGGCCGGCTGGTTCGCCTGGTCGACGAGCTGAAGCCGCGCGCCAACACGCTGGTCGAGATGGCCGAGCAGGCGGCGTTCCTCTATGCCGCCCGTCCGCTGGCCGCCGACGCCAAGGCGGCGCGGGCGCTGGACGAAGCCGCCCTCGCCCGGCTGGCGGCGCTGGCCGCTGCGCTGCGCGCCCTGCCCGCCGCCGGCTGGACACCGGCGGCGCTGGAGGATGCGACCAAGGCGCATGCCGAGGCGGCCGGGCTCAAGCTCAAGGACGTGGCCCAGCCCTTGCGTGCCGCCCTGACCGGCAGCCTGGTCTCGCCCGGAATCTTCGGCGTGCTGGCGGCGCTGGGCCGCGACGAGAGCCTGGGACGGATCGACGATGCGGTTGCCGGCCGGATGGCCGGACTGGACTCGCACGAAGCGGTAACCAGTTGAGATGTATGAGATGTGCGCCATTCGCGTGCAGGTGAGCCGACAGGAGCAGAAGTGATGGGCGAGGCCGACAACAAGGGACGCACGGTCACACTGGTCGACAAGACCAGCGGCAAGGAGTTCGCGTGCGCCGTCATCCCGGGCACCACCGGGCCGGACGTGATCGACGTGCGCAAGCTCTATGCCGAGACCGGGATGTTCACCTTCGATCCGGGCTTCACCTCGACCGCCAGCTGCCGCTCGAAGATCACTTTCATCGACGGCGACAAGGGCGAGCTGCTCTACCGCGGCTATCCGATCGAGCAGCTCGCCGACAAGTCGGACTTCATGGAGGTCTGCTATCTGCTGCTGTACGGCGAGCTGCCGGCCCCGGCAGAGAAGGACAAGTTCCAGAAGTCGATCACCTACCATTCGATGCTGCACGAGCAGATCCTGAATTTCTTCCGGGGCTTCCGGCGCGATGCGCATCCGATGGCGGTGATGTGCGGCGTGGTCGGCGCGCTGTCGGCCTTCTACCACGACTCGCTCGACATCAACGATCCGCACCAGCGGATGATCGCCTCGCACCGGCTGATCGCAAAGATGCCGACCATCGCGGCGATGGCCTACAAATATTCGGCCGGCCAGCCGTTCATGTATCCCCAGAATGCCCTGTCCTATGCCGAGAATTTCCTGCACATGACCTTCGCGGTGCCGTGCGAGGACTACAAGATCAACCCGGCGATCGCGCGGGCGATGGACCGCATCTTCATCCTGCACGCCGACCACGAGCAGAACGCCTCGACCTCCACCGTGCGGCTGGCCGGTTCGTCCGGCGCCAACCCGTTCGCCTGCATCGCCGCCGGCATCGCCTCGCTGTGGGGCCCGGCCCACGGCGGCGCCAACGAGGCGGTGCTGAACATGCTGCGCGAGATCGGCGACAAGTCGCGGATCGGTGAATACATCAAGAAGGCGAAGGACAAGGACGACCCGTTCCGGCTGATGGGCTTCGGCCATCGCGTCTATCGCAACTTCGACCCCCGCGCCAAAGTGATGCAGCAGAGCTGCTACGAGGTGCTCGACGCGCTCGGCATCCGTGACGAGCCGCTGCTCGACCTGGCCATGGCCCTGGAGAAAATCGCGCTCGAGGACGAATATTTCGTCGAACGCCGGCTCTATCCGAACGTCGACTTCTACTCCGGTCGTCTCTTGAACGCGATCGGCTTTCCGACGCCGCTGTTCACCGTCCTGTTCGCGCTGGCGCGTACCGTCGGGTGGATCGCGCAGTGGAAGGAAATGATCGAGGACCCGGAGCAGCGCATCGGCCGTCCGCGGCAGCTCTACTCCGGCTATGCCAAGCGCGACTACGTGCCGTTGGACGCGCGCGGCTGAACCGGGCATCGAACCGGACAGACGCGCGCCGGTAAGAGCCACGAGGGCTTGCAGACATGGCCCTGCCGAAGCAACCGAACGATCCCGGGCCACCGGCCTCCGGCCGCGGCCGCCGGGCGCCTGCATTCGCGCGAAGCGGCCTCGCCGGCCGCTTCCAGCCGCCGCACGAGGCGTTGCACAGGGCCGGCCTGCGGCCGCTCGCCGGGCCCGGGGCGCGACAGGCCATTCCCGCGGCCGCCAACGACAACGCGCCGTCGATGCGCTGGCGGCTCACCCAATGGGTCACCGCGGCCGGGCTGGTGGTCGCCAGCGCGGCGCTGGTGTGGCTGGCCGGGGACTGAGCCCCCGGCCGGCGCCGGTCAGGCGCGTTCGATCAGTTCGATCTTGTAGCCGTCCGGATCCTCGATGAAGGCGATGACGCTGCCGCCGTGCTTCATCGGGCCCGGCGGGCGCGGAATGCTGACGTGCTCCGCCTCCAGCTGCTTGCAGACTCCGTAGATGTCCGGCACGCCGATGGCGAGATGGCCGAAGCCGGAGCCGAGCTCGTACGGCGTCTCCTGGTCCCAGTTGTGGGTCAGCTCGACCACGGCGCTGCTCTCCTCGTCGCCATAGCCGACGAAGGCCAGCGTGAACTTCCCGGTCGGAAAATCCTTCTTGCGCAGCAGCTTCATGCCCAGCAGGCGGGTGTAGAAGTCCAGCGACTTGTCCAGGTCGCGGACCCGGATCATGGTGTGCAGCAGGCGGAACCTGTCGGCCTGCACGGCGGGGCGCTCGGTTGCGGTCTCGGCCACGGCCATCGGGCATTCTCCCTCGGTTGCTGTGCGCTGACTTGGGCCGACGGCGGGCCGGGCGATGCCGGCGCCGGCGCCGTTCAGCCGTCGATGGCAAGGTCGGTGGCGGAGCCGTCCAAGTCAAGCCCGGCCAGCCGCAGCACCGTGCGCGCGGCCTGCCGGCTGGGTGCCTCGTCGCCGGCCCCGATCGCCGCCAGCGCCTCGCGCTGCGCCTGCCGGATCGCGCCGGCCCGGGCCGGAACGCGCAGGATTTCCGCCACGGTGTCTGCGATCGCTTCCGGCCGGGCCCGGTCCTGCAGCAGCTCCGGCACCGCCATGCGGTCGAGGATCAGGTTGACCAGGTTGGCATAGCGCACGCGCACCATCATCCGCACCACCAGGCCGGTGAAGGCGGAGACGCGATAGACGATGACCGGCGGTACGCCGGCCATCGCCAGTTCCAGCGCAACGGTGCCGGACGCGGCGATCGCCGCATCGGCGGCGGCCATCGCGTCGTACTTCTCCGCCTCGTCATGCGTGAGGACGGGCGCGCCGGGCCATGCGGCCGCCATCGCCGCGACCCGGTCGGCCACGTTCGGCACCGTCGGCACCACCACGCGCAACCCGGGTACCGCGTTCGCCAGACGGGCGAGACTCGCGCCCAGCACGGCGCCAAGCCGGTCGACCTCGCCGCGGCGGCTGCCGGGCAGCACGCAGACCAGCCTTGCCGCCGGATCGATGCCGTGCCGGCGGCGGAAGGCCGCGCCGTCGCCACCGCCGGCGGCCGATTCCAGGATCGGGTGGCCGACGAAGGTCGCCGGCAGCCCGACGCGCTCGAAATAGGGCGGCTCGAACGGCAGCAGCGTCATCAGGTGGTCGAAGTTCTTGCGGAACTTGTGCACCCGCCAGGGTCGCCAGGCCCAGACGGTCGGCGCCACATAGTGGATGCGCGGCACGCTGCGGTCCGGCAGCCGGCGCACCACGCCGAAGGCGAAGGCCGGCGCGTCGATGGTGACCAGCGCGTGCGGCCGGAACGCCGTCACCGCATCGGCCACCTGGCGCATGCGGCGGAACAGCGCCGGCGCGCGCGGCACCACCTCCAGCACCCCCATCACCGACAGCTCGTCCATCGGGAACAGGCTGTCCAGACCGGCCGCGGCCATCGCCGGGCCGCCGACGCCGCGCAGTTCGATCGGCCGCGGCGACAGCGCACGCAGCGCCGCGATCAGCCGGCCGCCGATCAGGTCGCCCGACGGCTCGCCGGCGACCAGATACAGCCGCAGCGGCTCGGTCAAGGCGCCGGCGCGGCCTGGACCGCGACCCCGACGACGAACAGCCCCAGCCGGTCGGCTTCCGCGACCGTCTCGGCGCGGTCGATCAGGATGACGCGCCCGGCCTCGATCGCCATGCCGCGCAGGCCGGCCTGCGCCGCCGCGCGCACCGTGTCCGCGCCCACGGTCGGCAGGTCGAGCCTGAGGTCCTGCTGCGGCTTGCTGGCCTTGACCAGCACGCCGCCCGCCCCCTTGCGGCTGAGCGCAGCGCAGCGCGCGATCATCGCGTCGGTGCCTTCGACCGCCTCGACCGCCAGCACGATGCCCTGCTGCACCGCGGCCGCCTGGCCGACGTCGCAGGCGCCCAGGCCGGCTACGACCGCGATGCCGCGCCGGATGTCGGCTTCCGCCTCGGCGTCGGGACGGGCCCGGGTCAGCACACCCTCCGGCGTGGCGAGACCGGGCGCCAGATCGAGCGGGCCGACCACCTGGAAGCCTTCGCCGGCGATCACGTCGGCGATCGCGCGCAGCAGGCTGTCGTCGCCCAGCGCGCGCCGGCCGATGCGGGCGAGCAGGCCGATGGTCGCGAAATCGGGCCGCAGGGACGACAGCGACGGCCGCTCGACCTTGCCGACGAAGACCACCTGCTCGACGCCGGCCCGTTTCAGGTGCTTGACGCCGGTGCCGGCCTCGCCCAGGCGGATCGCCGCGTGGCCGTCGGGCTGCACCCGCGCGGCAAGCTCGGGATCGGCATCGTCGCGCAGGCTGAGCAGGAAGACCGAGCGGCCGGCGTCGCGGCACGCCCGTGCCACCAGTTCGGGAAGACGGCCGCCGCCGGCGACGACACCGACCTTAGGCGGCATTGTCCTGCGGCCGGCAGATCGGCCGCGACTTGCCCGCGCGGATGAACTCGACAATGGCGCGCACGGGGGCATTGTCCGCGAAAGCCGCCTCGACCTCGGCCACCCGCTCCTCCAGCGTCGCGCCGTCGTCGAACAGCGTCCGGTAGGCGGCGCGCAGCGCATTGATGTCCTCGCGCGCCATGTTGTGGCGCTTGGCGCCGATCAGATTGAGGCCGGACAGCCGGGCCCGGTCGCCCATCACGGTGCCATAGGGAATCACGTCCTGCTCGACCCCGGACATGCCGCCGATCATGGCGTTGCGGCCGATGCGCACGAACTGCTGCACCGCCGACATGCCGCCGATGATGGCGTAATCCTCGATCACCACATGGCCGCCCAGGGTGGCATTGTTGGCCATGATGACGTGATTGCCGATCAGGCAGTCGTGGGCGACGTGGCAGGTCGCCATGATCAGGCAACGGTCGCCGACCCGGGTCAGCATGCCGCCGCCCTCGGTGCCGGGGTTCATGGTCACATGCTCGCGGATCGTGGTCCCGGCGCCGATCTCCAGCCGCGATTCCTCGCCGCGGTACTTCAGGTCCTGCGGTCGGTGGCCGATCGACGAGAAGGGATAGATCTCGGTGTCGGCGCCGACCCGGGTCCTGCCGGTCACCACCACATGGCTGTGCAGGCGCACCCGGTCGCCAAGCTCCACATCACCGTCCACGATGCAGTAGGGGCCGACCCGCACGCCCGCGCCGAGGCGGGCACGCGGATCGATGATGGCCGTCGGGTGAATCTCGGCCGCTGTCTCGCTCATTCCTCCGGCGGATCCACGATCATCGCCGTGAACACGGCCTCGGCGCAGATGCGCCCGTCGACGCGCGCCTCGCCGCTGAACTTCCAGACCGCGCCGCGACTGCGCTCCTTCAACACATGCAGCTCGAGCTGGTCGCCGGGCAGCACCGGGTGGCGGAACCGGGCGTTCTCCACCGACATGAAATAGACCAGCTTGCCCATCGCGCCGGGACCGAGCGTGTGGACAACCAGGACGCCGGCGGTCTGCGCCAGCGCCTCGATGATCAGCACACCCGGCATTACCGGCTTGGACGGAAAGTGGCCCGCGAAGTAATGCTCGTTCATCGAGACGTTCTTGACGCCCACAGCGCCGACGCCGGCGCGCGCCTCGACGATCCGGTCCACCATCAGGAACGGATAGCGGTGCGGGATCATCCGCATGATCTCGGTGACGTCGAACTCCTCGGCGTCCTGAGGCTTGAGCTTGGCCTCCATCGTGCTAGGCGTCTCCTTTCCGGGCCAGCCGCTGCAGGCTCGCGAGCTCGCGAAAGAACTGCTTTATCGGAACGGCCGGCGTACCGCCATATCTCCCACCGGGCGGAACGTCGCGCATCACACCCGAGGCGGCCGCAATCTGCGCCCCCTTGCCCACCGTGATGTGGCCAGCAACACCCGATTGCGCCGCAACGACGACGAAATCCTCTAATTTTGCGCTGCCGGCGACGCCAGACTGGGCAACCAGAACACAACCGCGGCCAATGGTGACGTTGTGCCCGATCTGCACCTGATTATCAATCATCACGCCATCGCCGACCACCGTATCCGGCCCGGCGCCGCGGTCGATGCAGGTATTGGCGCCGATCTCGACATCGTCGCCGACCAGCACCCGGCCGACCTGCGGAATCCGCCGGTGCCCGGCGGGCGACATGGCGAAGCCGAAGCCGCGCTGGCCGAGTCGCACGCCGGGGTGCAGCAGGCAGCGCTTGCCGACCAGGCAATGGCTCAGGCTGGCGTTCGGCCCGACCACGGTGTCGTCGCCGACGGCGACGTTCCGGCCGATCACCGCATTGGCCCCGACATGGACCCGCGCGCCCAGCACAGCCCCCGATTCGATCACCGCTCCCGGCTCGATCCGGCAGTCGGCCGGCACCACCGCATCCGCGGCGACGACGGCGGAAGGCGCCACCCCCGGCTCCGGCGCACGGTCGGGATAGAACAGGTTGGCGATGACCGCGAAGGCCATATAGGGCTGTGCGCTGAGCAGCAGCACCATGCCCGCCGGCGCCTCGTCGCGAAAGGTCGGCTTCACCACGCAGACCCCGGCCGCGCTGGTGCGGAAGCCGGGCAGATAGGCGACGTTGTCGAGGAAGCCGATCTGGTCCGGCCCGGCCTCCGCCAGCGTGGCGATGTCGCGGACCGGGCGGGTCGGATCGGCATCGTCCGGCCACAGCGTGGCCGAGGCCGCCGCGGCCAGCTCGCCGATCGTGAACGGACCGGCGTTGTCAAAGAAGCGCGGATCAGCCATCGCTGGCGCAGCCCGGCATCATCGGCCCTGCCGCCTAGAACCGGGTGCCGAAGCTGAGCGAGAAGCGCTCGGTCTCGTCGTAGGATTCCTTCGATACCGGCTGCGAGACGTCGACCCGGACCGGGCCGAACGGCGAATCCCACAGCACGCCGATGCCGACCGAGCTGCGGATCGAGCCGGAGTCGACGACGGTCGGGCCGGAGGAGTCGAGGCCGGTCAGCGTGCCGAAATCGGCGAACACGGCTCCGGTCAGTCCCAGTTCCTCGGGCAGGCCGAGCGGGAACGACATCTCCGCCGAGCCGGTGAAGAAGGTGTTGCCGCCCAGCGCGTCGTCGGTGAACAGGTCGCGCGGACCGATGCCGCCGCGGCGGAAGCCGCGCAGGTCGCGGCCGCCGATGAAGAAGCGGTTGAAGATGCGCACGTCCTCGCCGATGCCGCTGATCATGCCGGCCTCGGCGCTGAGCGAGGCGACCACCTCCTCGGCGACCGGATAGTAGTAGCCGGCGCCCGCCGTCGCGCGGAAGAAGGTGACGTCGCCGCCCAGGCCGGCGAACTCGGTCCCGGCCCGGAGGAAATACCCCTCGGTCGGGTTGACGCGGCTGTCGCGCTGGTCGAACAGCAGCTGCTGGCCGATCGACGAGGTGATGCGGTCGCCCTCCTGCTCGCGCACGAAGATCGAGGCGTCGGACGGCACGTTGCTGATCGAATCCTGGCGCAGGGTGTAGGTCCAGTTCTGGCTCAGGCTTTCGTTGATGTTATAGCCCGCCCGCAGCGCGAAGCCGGTTTCCTCGGAGTCGTAGGAGGCGACGTCCTGCTGGTCGCGGGTGATGCGGAAGATATCGAAGCCCGCGGCGAGCCGGCGGTCGAGGAAATAGGGCTCGGTGAAGCTGAGGTCGATCTCCTGCCTGGACGTCGCCAGCGACAGGCCGAGCCGCAGGTCCTGGCCCTGGCCCAGCAGGTTGCGTTCGCGCAGCGAGAAGTCGGCGAGCGCGCCGTCGTTGGTGGAATAGCCGGCGCCGATCGACAGCTCGCCGGTCGACTTCTCCTCCACCTCGACCACGATCACGGTCTGGTCGGGGGCGTCGCCCGGCACGCTGCTGACGTCGACGGTCTCGAAGAAGTCGAGGTCGCGGATCTCCTGCTCCGACCGGCGCAGCCGCGCGGTGTTGAAGGCATCGCCCTCCACCAGCCGCATCTCGCGGCGAATCACCTGGTCCTGGGTGCGCACGTTGCCGACGATGTCGATGCGCTGCACGTAGACGCGCGGGCCCTGCTGGATGTCGTAGGTGACGCCGATCAGCAGGTTGTCGCGGTCGCGCTCGATGCGCGGGCGCACCTCGGCGAAGGCATAGCCGAGCTCGCCCAGCCGCGCCGTCATCGCCTGGATCGAGGCCTCGACCGCCTCGGCGTCGTACCAGTCGCCCTCGAAGGTGGTGATCTCGCTGCGCAGCTCCTCCGGCGACAGGTCGGGCAGCGCGCTCTGCACGTCGATCGCGCCGAAGCTGTAGCGCTCGCCCTCCTCCACCGTGAAGGTGACGAAGAAGCCGTCGCCTTCCGGCGCCAGCTCGGCGACGGCGGAGACCACCCGGAAGTCGGCGTAGCCCTCGGACAGGTAGAAGTTGCGCAGCAGCTCGCGGTCGAACGTCAGCCGGTCCGGGTCGTAGTTGTCCGAACTGGACAGGATGCGCCACCAGGCGCTCTCCTCGGTGAGGATCTCGCCCCTGAGCGTGCCGTCGCCGAAAGCCCGGTTGCCGACGAAGCTGATGCGGTCGACGCCGGTGAGCGGGCCCTCCTCGACCTCGAAGACGAGGTCGACGCGGTTCTGGTCCAGCGTGATGATCTGCGGGTCGACCGCCGCGGCATAGCGGCCGCTGCGCCGATAGACCTCGAGGATGCGGTCGGCGTCGTCGGCCACCTGGGTCTGGGTGTAGACGATGCGCGGCCGCGACTGGATCTCGGCCTCCAGCACGTCGGTGTCGATGCGGTCGTTCCCCTCGAACACCACGCGGTTGATGATCGGGTTCTCGTCCACCGTCACGGTAACGACCGTGCCGGTCACGGTCAGGTCGGCGTCGCGGAACAGGCCGCTGGCGAACAGGGCGCGCAGCGAGTCGTTCAGCGCGAACGGGTCGAGCGGATCGCCCTCCTGCACCGTCAGGTAGGAGCGGACCGTCTCGCTCTCGATGCGCTGGTTGCCCTCGACCACGATGGCGGAAATGGCCGGGCCGCCCTGCTGGGCCTTCGCCGCCATGCCAAGGCCGATCATCCCCATCACGACCGCGAGGATGGCCAGCGGCCGCATGCTGCCCCACTTCCGCATGATTCCGTACCTGCTCAGCCCGTGAGGTCGTTGAAGAATTCGACGATGCCGTCGTAACGCATCAGGTCATGCACTGTCGTCGTCAAGAACAGTCCGATGATCACGACAAGCCCGAATCCCATGGCCAGTTCGATCGCACGCCGCCCCAGCGGACGGCCACGAATCGCCTCGATGGCATAGAACAACAGATGACCGCCGTCCAGCACGGGGATCGGCAGCAGGTTGATCAGGCCGAGGCTGATCGACAGCGCCGCGATGAAGAACGCCAGCGACGGGGTTCCCGAGGCCGCGACGTGGCCCGACATCTCCATGATGCGCGGGATGCCGCTGATGTCCTCGGTGCCGCGCGAGCCGGCGACGATCTGGCCGACCGCGCGCACGGTGATCACGCTGAACTCCCAGGTCCGTGCGAAGCCGTGGACGACGGCGGAGAACGGGTCCAGCGTCTCCGCCGGCGCGGTGCTCTGCGAAATGCCCAGCCGCGCCACCTGCCGCGTATCGCCCAGCGGGTCGGTCTCCTCGACCATGTCGGGCATCACCTCGATCGACAGGGTCTCGCCGGCGCGTTCGACGGTCAGCTCCATCGGCGTGCCGACGTTGAGCTGCACCGCGCGAATCAGTTCCTCGAAGCTGCCGATGCCGCTGCCGTCGACCTCGACGATGCGGTCTCCGGCCTCGAGCCCGGCGCGCTCCGCCGCGCTGCCGGCGACGATCTCGCCGGCGACGGGCTCGGTCGTCGGCTCGCCGACGAACATCGCCAGCCCGGCGAAGACCACGGCCGACAGCAGGAAGTTGGCGACCGGGCCGGCCGCCACGATGGCGGCCCGCTGGCCGAGGCGCTTGGTCGGAAAGGCGCTGCGGTAGTAGTCGGCCTGGCTCATGCCGATCGCCTCGAGATGCGCGATCATCTCCGGCGTCGGCGGATCCTCGCGGTTGGCGGTCAGCGACTGCTCGCCGCCCAGCATCTTGACATAGCCGCCCAGCGGCAGCGCGCTGAACCGCCAGCGCGTGCCGGAGCGTGCGGTCCAGCCGAACAGCTCCGGGCCGAAGCCGATGGAGAAGACCTCCACCCGCACCCCGTTCCAGCGCGCCACCAGGTAGTGGCCGAGCTCGTGCACGAACACCAGGACGGTGAGCACGAACAGGAACGGAATGACGGTACCGAGGATGTAGTCGAACATGGGCTCCCGTCCCGAAACGCAATGCCGCCGCCGGCCGCCGACGCGACGATTGCGGCGCTGTCACATTACGCGGTCTGCGCGCCGCTTCACAACCTGCGTCGCCCGCAGGCGCGCGCTGCGGTCGGCCGCCAGCACGTCATCCAGGCCGGCGGGGGGCGGCGGGGCGACGTCGTCCAGCACCGATGCGACCACGTCGGTGATGGCGAGGTAGGGCAACGCCCCGTCGAGAAAGGCCGCGACGGCGACCTCGTTGGCCGCGTTCAGCACATTGGGAGCGCTGCCGCCGGCAGCAAGCGCCTGCCGGGCCAGGGCCAGCGCCGGGAACTGCGCGTCGTCCGGCTCGGCGAAATGCAGGGCGCCGATGGCGGCGAGGTCGAGCCGTGCCGCCGCCGTGTCCACCCGCTCCGGCCAGGCCAGGCAATAGGCGATGGGAATGCGCATGTCCGGCGCGCCGAGCTGGGCCAGCACCGACCCGTCGACATAGCAAACCATCGAATGAACGATCGATTCCGGGTGCATCAGCACCGCGATCTGGCTCTTGGCGACAGGAAAAAGATGAAAGGCCTCAATGGTTTCCAGGCCCTTATTCATCATCGTTGCGCTGTCGACCGAGATCTTTGCGCCCATCGACCAGTTGGGATGCGCCACCGCCTCGGCCGGCGTCACGTCGGTCAAAGTCTCCCGCGGCCGGTTGCGGAACGGGCCGCCCGACGCGGTCAGGATCAGGCGCTCGATCGCCTCCGGCCGGCGGGAGTCGAGCACCTGGAAGATGGCGTTGTGCTCCGAATCGGTCGGCAGCAGCAACGCACCGCTCGCCTGCGCCTCGGCCAGCATCAGGTCGCCGGCGCAGACCAGGCACTCCTTGTTGGCCAGCCCGATGCGGGCGCCGCGGCGGATGGCGGTCAGCGTCGGCGCCAGCCCGGCGGCGCCGACGATGGCGGCCATGACGAAGTCCGACTCGCGCGCCGCCGCCTCTTCGAGGCCGGCCGGACCGGCGGCCACCGCGATGCCGGTGCCGGCGAGCGCCTGGCGCAGCGCGTCGTAGCGACCGGGGTCGGCGACCGCCGCCATCTCCGCGCCCAGCCGCACCGCCAGCGCGGCGAGGCCGTCGACATCGCGGTTGGCGGTGACGGCAACGGCGCTGAACCGGTCGGGATGGCGCAGCATCACGTCGGCGGTCTGCCGTCCGACCGAACCGGTCGCCCCCAGCAGGGTGACGCGGGTCATTCCCATCGCAGCGCGATGTCGCCGGCCAGGATCTGGGCCAGGGCGAGCCCGATCGAGGCGGCGAACAGGCCGTCGAAGCGGTCGAGGAAGCCGCCGTGGCCGGGAATCAGGCTGCCGGCGTCCTTCACCCCGACACGGCGCTTGGTCAGCGATTCGGCGAGGTCGCCGAGCTGCGCCAGGATCGCCAGCGCCACCCCGACCGGTGCCAGGATCGCGGCGTCGCCGCCGAACGCCCAGCCGCCGATCCCGCCGGCGAGCCCGGCGCCGGCCAGGCCGCCGATGGCGCCCGACCAGGTCTTCTTCGGGCTGATCCGCGGCGCCAGCTTGGGGCCGCCGATCCAGCGGCCGACGCCATAGGCCAGGGTGTCGTTGGCGATCACCACCGCCAGCAGCCACAGCAGGCTGTCGCGCGCATAGTCGACCGATATCTCAAAAAACGGGAAGAAATATACGTAGAAGAACGAAAAACAGGCGACAGCCAGATAGGCCCATCCGCCGGCGACCCAGGCGTCCGGCAGGTTGCGCCGGCTCAGCCGATGCCATTCGGCGACCACGCCGCCGACCACCACGCCGGCAAGGATCACGACGCCATACGGCCCGGCGATGATCGCGGCCAGGCCGACCAGACCCATCACGATGCCGGTGGCCGTGCGGACGGTCAGGTCGCGGAATCGGCTCCCCGTCGGCGACGCGGACGGCGCGGCGTCACCGTCCGG
This sequence comes from Alphaproteobacteria bacterium, assembly GCA_041396705.1. Lineage (NCBI taxonomy): Bacteria > Pseudomonadati > Pseudomonadota > Alphaproteobacteria > Alphaproteobacteria bacterium. Next base: position 101,638 of record JAWKYB010000012.1, on the reverse strand, counting down.
CCATGCCATAGCGTCGCTCGCGCCGGCCGAACTCGCGCACCGCTGCGGCGAGCTGGTCGTGCCCGAAATCGGGCCACAGCACGTCGAGGAACAGCATCTCCGCATAGGCGCACTGCCACAGCAGGAAGTTGCTGATCCGCTGCTCGCCGCTGGTCCGGATCAGCAGGTCCGGGTCCGGCAGGTCTGCGGTGTACATGTTGGCCGACATTGCGGCCTCGTCGACGGCGTCGACCGTCATCTCGCCCGCCGCGACCTTGGCCGCGATGCGCCGCGCCGCCGTGGCGATCTCCGCCCGCCCGCCATAGCTGAGCGCGAGGGTGAGGGTGAGATTGCGGTTGCCGGCAGTCAGCGCTTCCGCATCCGCGATCAGCGCATTGATGTCGGGCGCCATCCGGGCGCGGTCGCCGATGACGCGCAGCCGCACGCCCTGGGAATGCAGTTCCGAAACCTCGCTGCGCAGGTAGCGGCGCAGCAGGCCCATCAGGTCCTCGACCTCGGCGAAGGGCCGCTTCCAGTTCTCCGACGAGAAGCCGAACAGGGTCAGGTAGCGCACGCCCAGCGCGACTGCCGCCTTGACGGTGGCGCGCACCGCGTCGGCGCCGCGGCGGTGGCCGGCGATCCGCGGCAGCCCGCGGCTGCGCGCCCAGCGGCCGTTGCCGTCCATGATGATGGCGACGTGCAGCGGCGTGGCCGGGTCGGCCGGTTCTGGCGCGGTGTCGGCCAAGGATTCAGACCTGCATGATCTCGGCTTCTTTGGCGGCGAGCAGCGCGTCGATCTCCTTGATGGTGTCGTCGGTCCACTTCTGCACGTCGTGGCCCAGGCCGTGGTGCTCGTCCTGCGAGATGTCGCCGTCCTTCTCCTGCCGCTTCAGCACCTCCATCGCGTCGCGGCGCACGTTGCGCACGGCGACCCGGGTCTGCTCGGCATATTTGTGGGCGACCTTGGTCAGCTCGGTGCGGCGCTCCTGGTTCAGCTCCGGCAGCGGCACGCGGATCACCTGCCCTTCCGACGACGGATTGAGGCCGAGGCCGCTGTCGCGGATCGCGCGCTCGACCGCGCCGGCGAGCCCGCGGTCCCACACCTGCACCGACAGCATGCGCGGATCGATCACGCTGACGGTGCCCAGCTGCGAGACCGGCATCTGGCTGCCATAGGCATCGACCATCACCGGCTCCAGCAGCCCGGTCGAGGCACGGCCGGTGCGCAGTCCGGCCAGTTCCTGCTTGAACACTTCGACCGCGCCGTGCATGCGCCGCCGGATGTCCTTGCCGCTGAATTCGCGGCTGCCTTGGTCGCTCACATCACCCTCCCTTCGGCCGTCTGACGCGCCCGATTTCAGGCGTCCCGGTCGCAGATGATCGTATACCGTCCGGCACCCTGCGCCACATCGGCGAACGCGCCCGCCTGGCGGATCGAGAACACGACGATCGGGATGCGGTTCTCGCGCGCCAGCGAGATGGCGGAATGGTCCATCACGCTGAGGTCGCGCGACAGCACCTCGCGATAGTCGAGCTTGTCGTGGCGCACCGCGTCGGGCGACTTCATCGGGTCGGCGCTGTAGACGCCGTCGACCTTGGTCCCCTTCATCAGCACGTCGCACTGCATCTCGGACGCGCGCAGCGCCGCGGCGGTGTCGGTGGTGAAGAACGGATTGCCGGTGCCGGCGGCGAAGATGACGATCCGGCCCTTCTCCATATGCCGCATGGCGCGGCGGCGGATGAACGGCTCGCACACCGTGTCCATCGGGATGGCCGACTGCACCCGGGTGTGCACGCCCAGCCGCTCCAGCGCGCTCTGCAGGGCCAGCGCGTTGATCACGGTGGCCAGCATGCCCATGTGGTCGGCGCTGGCCCGGTCCATGCCCGACGCCGCGCCGGAAACGCCGCGGAAGATGTTGCCGCCGCCGACCACCAGGCACAGCTGGATGCCGCTGTCGCGCACGATCTTCAGCTCGGACGCGACCTGCTTGACCACGTCGCTGTCCAGGCCGAAATCCCGGCTGCCCATCAGGGCCTCGCCCGAGATCTTCAGCAGGATCCGGCGATAGGGTCGCGGAGGTTGGTCGCTCGCCACCTCAGGTCACCCGCCTGCGCGCCCGCACGCCCCGGTCAGCCGGCGAGCTTCGCCACCTCGGCGGCGAAGTCGTCTTCACCCTTGTCGATGCCCTCGCCGAGCACGAACTTGGCGAAGCCGGCAACCCGGATCGGCGTGCCCGCGTCCTTCGCAGCCGCTTCGACCACGGCGCCGACGGTCTTGTCGGTGTCCATGATGAACGCCTGCTCGGTCAGCACGACGTCCTCGAAGAACTTGCGCATCCGGCCCTCGATCATCTTCTCGATGATGTTCTCGGGCTTGCCCTGCTCGCGGGCCTGGTCGCGCAGCACCGCGCGCTCACGCTCCACCTGCTCCGGCTGCAGGTCCTCGCGCGCCGCGACCAGCGGGTTGGCCGCGGCCACGTGCATGGCGATCTGCTTGCCGAGGCCGGCCAGCATGTCGGTCGCCGCGCCGGACTGCAGCCCGACCAGCACGCCGATCTTGCCGAGGCCGGGCGCCACCGCGCTGTGCATGTAGACCGCGACCGCGCCCTCGGGCACGCTGAGCTTGTGCATCCGGCGCACGGTCATGTTCTCGCCGATCGTCGCGATCAGGTTGGTCAGCGTGTCGGCCACGCTGACGCCGCCGCCGAAATCGGCCGCCAGCAGCGCATCGACGCCGTCGACGTCGAGCGCGAGCTCGACCGCGCGGGCGACGAAGGCCTGGAACTGCTCGTTGCGCGCCACGAAGTCGGTCTCGGCGTTGACCTCGACCAGCGCGCCGACCGCACCGCGCGCGGCAACGCCGACCAAGCCGTCAGCGGCCACGCGCCCCGCCTTCTTCGCCGCCGCCGCCAGGCCCTTCTTGCGCAGCCAGTCGACCGCCGCCTCGATGTCGCCGTCGTTCTCGGCCAGGGCCTTCTTGCAGTCCATCATGCCTGCGCCGGTTTTCTCGCGCAGCTGCTTGACCAGCGCGGCCGTAATCTCCGCCATCAGTCTTCCCCTTGTCGCATTGGGTGCTCGGTACCGGGTACCGAGCGCAATCAGGCCTCGGCGGCCTTGCTCTCTTCCTCGGTCGGCTCCTCGGCGGCCGCGGCCTCGGCCGGCACCTCCGCCTCGACGGCCTCCTCCTCGGCGGCGTCCTCGTCGGGCAGGTCGGCCGCCACCGGCTCGGCGGCCGCGCCGATATCGACGCCCTGCGACAGCATCATCGCCTGCAGGCCGTCCAGGATCGCACCGGAAAGCAGCTCCAGGTACAGCGAGATCGCGCGCAGCGCGTCGTCGTTGCCCGGCACGGGGTATTGCACGCCCTTCGGGTCGGAGTTGCTGTCGATCACCGCGACGACGGGGATGTTCAGCTTGTTGGCCTCCTGCACCGCGAGGTCGTCCTTGTTGACGTCCAGCACGAACAGGATGTCGGGCAGGCCGCCCATGTCCTTGATGCCGCCGAGCGCGCGCTCCAGCTTCTCGCGCTCGCGGGTCAGGAACAGCAGCTCGCGCTTGGTGAAGCCGGAGCCGCTGTCGCCGTCCAGCATCCCTTCCAGGTCGCGCAGGCGCTTGATCGAGTGCGAGATGGTCTGCCAGTTGGTCAGCATGCCGCCGAGCCAGCGGTGGTTGACATAGTACTGGCCGCAGCGCTTGGCGAACTCGGCGACCTTGTCGGCGGCCTGGCGCTTGGTGCCGACGAACAGCACGCGGCCGCCGGACGCGGCAACGTCGCGCATCACCCGCAGGGCCTGGTCCAGCATCGGGACCGTCTGCTGCAGGTCGATGATGTGGATGTTGTTGCGGGCGCCGAAGATGTAGGGCGCCATCTTCGGGTTCCAGCGCCGGGTGTGATGCCCGAAGTGAACGCCGGCTTCCAAGAGCTGGCGCATCGAGAATTGCGGCAGAGCCATAGCGATGTCCTTTTCCGGTTGACCAAGCATGGGGCGAGCTTCGACAGCGATCGGATTGCCGAAACACCGGATGGACCGTCCAGGGACGGCCACGTGCCCATGCGCGGAGGTGGGCGCCTAGATAGCGGCGGCATGCGCGATTTGCAAGCCTTGCGACGTATGCGCGAATGGGATGTTTAGTGCATGGCCCATGCAATGCGCGCGGCGCGGGCCGGCCCGGACGATGCGGAACGGGCCGCCAGAGGGAACCGGACAAGCGGATGCTGCACGTCGCCTCCTACAACATTCGCAAGAGCGTCGGGCTCGACTGGCAGCGCGACCCCCGGCGGATCCTGGCCGTGATACACGAGATCGGCGCCGATATCGTCGCGCTACAGGAGGTCGACCGCCGCTTCGGCAGCCGGTCCGCCAGCCTGACGCCACAGATCGTCGCGGAGGAAAGCGACTACGAACTGGTCCGCCTCGCCGAGCGGCCGGCCAGCGTGGGCTGGCACGGCAACGCCTTCCTGGTTCGCCGTCATGTCGCGGTGACTGCGACGCGCGGTCTCGCCCTGCCGGCGCTGGAGCCGCGCGGCGCTGCCATCGCCGAGGTCGATGTCGAGGGCCGGAACCTGCGCGTCGTCGGCCTGCACCTGGGCCTGCTCGCGCTGTGGCGCCGGCGCCAGGCCGATGCCGTGCTGGACCACCTGGCCGACTGCGAGGCCCGGATGCCGACTGTGATCATGGGCGACCTCAACGAATGGAGCGCCCATGGCGGCTGCCTGGCCGCCTTCGCCCGCGACCACGATATCGCCCACGCCGGTCCCAGCTTCCATGCCCGGCGTCCGTTCGCGGCGCTGGACCGGATCATCGTCAGCCGCGACCTTGCCATCGTCGACGCCGGCGTGCACCGATCCCATCACGCCGCGATGGCATCGGATCACCTGCCGATCTGGGCGCGGCTGGCCCCGGCGGAGGAAACCGCGGCATGAACGGGCAAGCTGTCGAATCCGTCGCCGCGTTGATCGAGTGGGACCTGGCGGTGCTGATCGCGGTGGCGGTCTACGCCGCCGCGGCCCTTTGCGCCGTCTATGCGATCCACAGCAGCCGCACGCCGCAGTCGGCGATGGCCTGGAGCATCGCGCTGATCGCGATCCCGTTCGTCACCATCCCGCTGTACCTGGTGTTCGGGCGCAATCGCTTCTACGGCTACGTCCGGGCGCACCGCAGCGCGATCGCGCGCGCCTCGCCGCAGGTCCGCGCGATCCTGGAGAACCTGGCCGGCCATGCCGCGCCGGCGCCGGCGCCGCTGGCGCCGCTGTTCGAGACGGTGCGCCGGCTGACCGGGCTGCCGTTCTCGACCGGCAACACCGCCGAAGTCCTCATCGACGCCGAGGCCACCTACGACCGGATGATCGCGGCGATCGAGGCGGCCGAGGACTATGTGCTGCTGCAGTCCTACATCGTGCGCGCCGATACCGCCGGGCTGCGCTTCCGCGACGCGCTGGTCGCCCGCGCCGCGGCCGGCGTGCGCGTCCATTTCCTGTTCGACGAGATCGGCAGCGTGCGCCTGCCCAACGGCTATCTGCGCACGCTGCGGCAGGCCGGCATCCACGTCACCGGGTTCAAGACCGCGCGCCGGCTCGGCACCCGCTGGCAGATCAACTTCCGCAACCACCGCAAGGTCCTGGTGGTCGACGGCCGCACCGCGTTTCTCGGCGGGCTCAATATCGGCGACGAGTATCTGGGCAGGAACCGCCGCCTCGGCGCATGGCGCGACACCCACCTGCGGCTGACCGGCCCCAGCGTGCAGATGGTGCAACTGGCCTTCGCCGAGGACTGGTTCTGGGCCGAGCAGGAGCTGCCGCAGCTACGCTGGGACGCCGCGCCGAACCCGCAGGGCGGCGCGACCGCCACGGTGGTGCGCACCGGGCCGGCCGACGAGAACCCGGCCTGCGAACTGCTGCACGTGGAGGCGTTTGCCGCCGCCAACCGGCGGCTGTGGATCGCGGTCGGCTATTTCGTGCCCGACGAACCGGTCATGCTGGCCCTGCAGCGCGCCGCCCTGCGCGGCGTCGACGTGCGCGTGCTGATCCCGCGCAAGAGCGACAGCCGGCTCGCCTGGATCGCGTCGTTCAACTACCTGCCCGCCCTGATGCAGGCCGGCGTCAAGGTGTTCCACTACACCGAGGGCACCATGCACCAGAAGGTGATGCTGATCGACGACCGGCTGGCCGGGGTGGGCTCGTGCAACCTCGACAACCGCTCGCTGCACATCAATTTCGAGATCACGGCGCTGGTCGCCGACCTGGCCTTCGCGGGCGACATCGAACGCATGCTCGAGGCCGACTTCGCGCGCGCCACCCAGCTGCGGCCCAGCGACCTGGAGGACAAGTCCGGCTGGTTCTGGCTGCTGGCGCGCGCCGTCAACCTGGCCGCGCCGATCCTGTGACGGCGGCGGCGGTCCGGCTCAGGCCACCATGTCGGCGCGGGCGAGCGCGACGCCGGCCTGCTGGAAGCCGGCATAGGCCGCCTCCTTGGTGCCGTGCAGGTCGACCGCGCGGCAGGCGTCCTCCAGCACCACCGCCTCGAAGCCCTGCCGCACGGCATCCTCCGCCGAGAAGCGGACGCAGATATCGAAGGCCAGGCCGACGCAGAACAGCCGCTTCAGCCCGCGCTCGCGCAGATAGCCGGTCAGCCCGGTCGGCGTGGTGCGGTCGTTCTCGAAGAAGGCGGAGTAGGAATCGATCGTCCGGCGGAAGCCCTTGCGGATGATCAGCTCGGCATGGTCGGCATGCAGGCCGCGGTGGAAGGCCGCCCCCGGCGTCGCCTGGACGCAGTGGTCGGGCCACAGGGTCTGCTCGCCATAGGCCAGCCGGATGGTCTCGAACGGCGCGTGGCCGGGGTGCTGCGAGGCGAAGGAGGCATGGCCGGCCGGATGCCAGTCCTGGGTCAGGATGACGTGATCGAAGCTCGCCGCCAGCCGGTTGACCACCGGCACGACCGCATCGCCGTCCGCCACCGCGAGCGAGCCGCCGGGGCAGAAGTCGTTCTGCACGTCGATGACCAGCAGCGCGTCGTCCGGCCGGCGCTGGCGCAATGCCTTCATGTCCGTCATGGCCGCAACTCCCCCACGATCAGGCCAGCTCGTGCACGTCGATCACGCCGGCGATCCCCTTGACCGCGGCGCGCAGCGCGCCCCCGGTGAAATGGGGACGCGGCAGCGCGATCTCCACCTCCTGGTCCTCGGCATCGATGACCAGCTGGATCTGGCCGCGCTTGGCGCTGCCGTTGTGGCCGGCGGCCTGGGCGTCGGCCTGCTCGATCGCCGAGCGGATCAGCGGCAGCGGCTTCGGGCTGTCGATGAAGATGCGCAGGTTGGTCACGCTCTGGGCCGCGCGCGCCTCCAGCGACTCCACCCGCTGCGCGGTCAGGCGCATGTCGTCGTCCTGCTGCTGCACGTCGACCGCGACCACCACCACGCTGCCGACCGCCAGCAGGTCGCGCGCCACCGCCAGCAGTTCGGAGAACAGGGTCACCTCGAACGAGCCGCTGGCATCGGACAGGGTGACGTGGGCGAAGCGGTTGCCGGTGCGGTTCGACGTGCGCTCCTGCACCCCCAGCACCACGCCGGCCAGCGACGGCCGGCCGCCGCTGCGGCCCTGCAGCCAATCGCGCAGGCCGCCGAACTCCACCACGCCGATCCGCTTCAGCGTCGCCTCGTAGGCGTTCAGCGGATGGGCGGTCAGGTAGAAGCCGATTGCCTCGAACTCGCGGCGCAGCCGCTCCATCGCGTCCCAGTCGTGGACGTCGGGCAGGCGCGGCGCCTGCATGCGTTCGCCGCCGCCGAACAGGCTGGTCTGCGTGCTGGCGCGCGCCGCCTGGGCGGCCTGCGACCATTTCACCAGCATCTCGACCGCGTCGAAGGTCCGCGCGCGGTTGGGCAGCAGGCTGTCGAAGGCGCCGGCGCAGACCAGGTTCTCGAGCTGGCGCTTGTTCACAACCTTGGCGTCGAGGCGATAGGCCAGGTCGAACAGGTCGGCGAAGCGGCCGCCGGCCCTGCGCTCGGCCACCAGATCGTCCATCGCCTGGCGGCCGACGCCCTTGATCGCCGCGAGCGCATAGCGGATCGCCGGCCGGCCCTCGTGCTCCTCGACGCCGAACACGGCATCGGAGCGGTTCACGTCGGGCGGCAGCAGCGGCACCTTCAGCCGGCTCAGTTCCTGGCGGAAGACGTTCAGCTTGTCGGTGTTGCCCATGTCGTGGGTCATCGACGCCGCCATGAACGCCACCGGGTGGTTCGCCTTCAAGTAGGCGGTGTGATAGGCGACCAGCGCATAGGCGGCAGCATGGCTCTTGTTGAAGCCGTAGCCGGCGAACTTGTCGACCTGGTCGAAGATCCGGGCCGCGGTGGCGTCGCCGACGCCCTTGTGCATCGCGCCCTCGATGAAGGTGGCGCGCTGGGCGTCCATCTCCGCCTGGATCTTCTTGCCCATGGCGCGGCGCAGCAGGTCGGCGCCGCCGAGGGTGTAGCCGGCCAGCACCTGGGCGATCTGGATCACCTGTTCCTGGTAGATCATGATCCCGTAGGTTTCCTTCAGGATCGGCTCCAGGGTCGGATAGAGATAGTCCGGCTGCTCGCGGCCGTGCTTGCGGTTGATGTAGCTGGGAATGTTCTCCATCGGGCCGGGGCGGTACAGCGCGACCACGGCGATGATGTCCTCGAAGCGGTCGGGCTTCAGCTTGCGCAGGACGTCGCGCATGCCGCCGCTTTCCAGCTGGAACACGCCGACCGTGTCGGCCCGGCCCAGCATCTCGTATGTCGCCGGGTCGTCGAGCGGAATGCGGTCGAGGTCGATCTCGACCCCGCCGGCGCGGATCAGCGCGCAGGCGTCGTGCAGCACGGTCAGCGTCTTCAGCCCGAGGAAGTCGAACTTCACCAGACCGGCCTGCTCGACGAACTTCATGTTGAACTGGGTCACCGGCATGTCGGATGCCGGGTCCTTGTACAGCGGCGTCAGCTCGCTCAGCGGCCGGTCGCCGATCACCACGCCGGCGGCGTGGGTGGAGGCGTTGCGGTACAGCCCCTCCAGCTTCAGCGCGATGTCGATCAGCCGGGCCACGCCCTCGTCGCTGTCGCGCATCTCCACCAGCCGCGGCTCGCTCTCGATCGCCTGGCCGAGCGGGATCGGCTTTGCCGGGTTGTACGGCACCAGCTTGGCGATGCGGTCGACCTGGCCGTAGGGCATCTCCAGCACCCGGCCGACGTCGCGCAGCGCCGCCCGCGCCTCCAGCTTGCCGAAGGTGATGATCTGGGCGACCCGGTCGAAGCCGTATTTCTCCTGCACATAGCGGATCACCTCGTCGCGGCGGTCCTTGCAGAAGTCGATGTCGAAGTCCGGCATCGACACGCGCTCGGGGTTGAGGAAGCGCTCGAACAGCAGCCCCCAGCGCAGCGGGTCGAGCCCGGTGATGCGCAGCGCCCAGGCAACCACGGAGCCGGCGCCGGAGCCGCGGCCCGGGCCGACCGGGATGCCGCGGTCCTTCGCCCATTGGATGAAGTCGGAAACGATGAGGAAATAGCCGGAAAAGCCCATCTCGACGATGACGCCGAGCTCGTATTCCAGCCGCTCGCGATAGGGTGCCGCCGCGGCCTCGCGCGCCGCCCCGTCCATGTCCGCGGCGAAGACATGGGCGACCAGGTGCTTCTCGAGCCCGGCGCGGGCCTGGGCGCGCAGCTCCTCCGGCTCGTCGCGGCCCTGGGCGGTGTCGAACGCCGGCAGGATCGGCTTGCGCACGGTCGGGAAGTAGCTGCAGCGCTGGGCGATCGTCAGCGTGTTGTCGGCCGCCTCCGGCAGGTCGGCGAAGGCATAGCGCATCTCCTCGGCGGTCTTGAACCTGTGCTGGCGGGTCAGCCGCGGCCGGTTCGGCGCCGACAGGTGGCTGCGCGCCCCGATGCACATCAGCGCGTCGTGCGCCTCGTACATCTCGACCGTCTCGAAATAGACGTCGTTGGTCGCGACCAGCGGCAGGTCCAGGTCATAGGCCAGGTTGACCAGCCCGTCCTCGATCTGCGCCTCCACCGGCATCTCGTGGCGGGTGACCTCCACATAGAGTCGGTCCGGGAACAGGGCGCGCAGGCGCTGCAGCGCGGCGCGGGCGCCATCCAGGTCGCGCTCGGCCAGGGCGCGGCCGACCGGCCCGTGCACGCCGCCGCTCAGCGCGATCAGCGCGTCGGTGCGGCCCTTCAGCTGATCCCACGACAGGATCGGCGCCGGCTCGCCGCCCGGCGCCAGATAGGCGTCGCTGACCAGTGCCAGCAGGTTGCGATAGCCGGCCTCGGTCTGCGCCAGCAGCGGCAGGTGCAGCGGGCGCGGAAACCCGCCGCGCTCGCGACCGCGCTCCTCGTCCTCGGGCGCCAGCTTCAGCGTGCAGCCGACGATCGGCTGCACCCCGGCATCCTTCGCCGCCAGCGAGAATTCCAGCGCGCCGAACAGGTTGGAATGGTCGGTGACCGCGATCGCCGGCATGGCCTGCTTCGCGGCCAGCTTGGCCAGGTCCTTGGCCCGGATCGCGCCTTCGGTCAGCGAATAGGCGGTGCGCGCGCGCAGATGGATGAAGTCGGCCCGGCTCATGCCGGCAAGCTTCGCACAAACCGGACCGAGTCGTCAGCGCCGACGGCCGCGCCCGGCGTCGGTGTCAGCCGCCCTCGTGCAGCTGCCCGTCGCGCAGCACGACGACGCGGTCCATGCGGCGGGCAAGCTCCTGGTTGTGGGTGGCGATCAGTGCGGCCAGCCCGGTCTCGCGCACCAGTTCGGTCAGCATGGCGAACACAGAATCGCCGGTCTCGCTGTCCAGGTTGCCGGTCGGCTCGTCGGCCAGCAGCAGGTGCGGCCTGTTAGCCAGCGAGCGGGCCACCGCCACACGCTGCTGCTCGCCGCCGGACAGCCGCGACGGCCGGTGGGTCAGCCGGCGCTCCAGGCCGACGCGGACCAGCAGCTCGGTCGCCCGCGCGCGCGCCTCGCGTTTCGGCGCGCCCTCGATCAGCTGCGGAATCATCACGTTCTCGACCGCGCTGAACTCGCGCAGCAGGTGGTGGTACTGGTAGACGAATCCCAGGTTGTTGCGCCGCATCAGCGTGCGTGCGCGGTCGCCGAGACGGCCGCAGGGCTGGCCGTCGATCTCGACCTCGCCGGCGGTCGGCCGCTCCAGCAGGCCGGCGAGCTGCAGCAGGGTCGACTTGCCGGCGCCGGACGGACCGACCAGCGCCACCAGTTCGCCGCGGTTGAGCGTGAGGTCGATGCCGCGCAACACCTCCAGCTCGGTGTCGCCCTGGCGGAAGGTGCGGGTGACGCCGCTGAGGCGCAGCGGCAGGTTGGCAGCGCCGTTCATCGCCCTACTCCTCGCGCAGCGCCACGACCGGGTCGAGCCGGGCGGCCCGCCACGACGGGTAGATGGTGGCGAGGAACGAGAGCCCCAGCGCCATCGCCAGCACTTGCACCACCTCGGCCGGGTCGACCTTGGCCGGCAACCGCGACAGGTAGTAGATCTCGCCGGGGAACAGCTCGGCGCCGAACGAGGTCTCGAGGAAGCTCTTGATCTCCTCGATGTTGTCGCAGATCACCAGGCCGAGCGCGAAGCCGAGCAGGGTGCCGATCACGCCGATGCTGGCCCCGGTCATGAAGAAGATGCGCATGATCATGCCGCGCGAGGCGCCCATGGTGCGCATGATCGCAATCGCCCGCTGCTTGTCCTTCACCAGCATGATCAGGCTGGAGATGATGTTGAAGGCGGCGACCAGGATGATCAGCGTCAGGATCAGAAACATCACGTTGCGCTCGACCTGCAGCGCGCCGACGAAGGCACCCTGGGCGCGCAGCCAGTCGCCGATCAGATATTGCTGCGGCAGCGCGCGGATCACCGCGGCACGCATCGCCTCGACATTGTCGGGGTCCTCGGTGAACACCTCCAGGTAGGACACGCCCTGCTCGGTCTTGAAGAACACCTGGGCGTCGGGCAGCGTCATGAAGGCGAAATTGTCGTCATACTGGTACATGCCGACGTCGAACACGCCGGCGATCAGATAGTCCTTCAGCCGCGGCACCCGGCCGAAGCCGGTGGAGTTGAAGAACGGCGAGACCAGCGTGATGGTGTCGCCGACGCGCAGGCCCAGCCGCTGCGCCAGCCGATAGCCGATGATCACCGTGTTCGGCTGGAAATCCGCCAGGCTGCCGCCGGTCAGGCTGTCGTTGAGGATCGGCCGCACCGCGAAGTCGGCCGGGCGGATGCCGCGCACCAGCACGCCGGTGGCGCGGTTGTTGACCATCGCCATCGCCTGGCCTTCCACGGTGGGCATCGTGAAGGTGACGCCGGGCACCTGGTCCACCGTCTCGGCCAGCGTGTCGTAGTCCTCCAGCGGCCCGGCCATCGAGGCCACGGTGATGTGGCCGTTGAGCCCCAGCAGCTTGCCGACCAGTTCGGCCCGGAAGCCGTTCATCACCGACATGACCACGATCAGGGTGGCGACGCCGAGCGCGATGCCGATCAGCGAGAACCAGGCGATCACCGAGATGAAGCCCTCGCTGCGCCGCGCCCGCAGATAGCGGAACGCGACCATGCGCTCGTAGAGACCAAACATCGCCGCTCCCGTTCCGCCCATGCCGGCGCCGACCGCCGACTCCCGCCGCCCGGCACGCGCCGCGGACCTTAGGCGCGCCGCGGCCCAGGCGCAACGCCGCGGGCCGGATTTGCTTCGCGGCCAAAGATGGCGAGAAGATGTCGCGCCCGTGTCCGGCCGCCGTGCCGCGGAATGGTTTGGCAAGCCGGCATCGTCGATGTACGCTTGCCGCCTCATTGCTTGCAGTGAGGCGCGCTGGTCCGAGTGTCAGGGAGGATGGGCGCCTTCGGCCGGGACAAGGCCGGACGAACAACAAGTTCTGCGTCTTCGGGCGCGACCTTCGAAGCAAGACGCTCCGGTGTCTTGCTTATTTTATTTTCGGGACCGGCCGATCAGCGGACTGCGGTGCCGGGCGCCGCTCAACCCAACTGGCTCGCCATCCGATGGAAGCTGATCACGTCGAACTCGATCAGCAGGTAGACGATCGCGAACAGGACCACGGTTATCGCCGTGGTGATCAGTGCCTTGCGCCCGATCATCGCCTTGTCGGGCGCGCCATAGGCATGGCCCTTCGGCAGATCCTGCGGCGGGCGCGCCCGCCAGGGCAGGACGGTGAACAGCACCAGCCACCAGATGATGACGAAGACGACGATGCCGGTGACGGGCGTCATGCCGGCGGCCGTCAGAGCCGGACGATATGGACGGCGATCCGCGGTTTCTTCCCGATCGCCTCGCGCAGCACCGCGCGTACGCCGCGCCGGACCGCCTCCTCGACGTCGTCGTCCTCGCGGCGGCGGCCGGGGCTCAGATCCTCGATCGCGTCGGCGATCCGGTCGGCGGCATCGTCGAGCATCTCTTCGGACTCGTCGTCGTCCTCGTCGAGCAGCCCGAAGGTGGAGATCTGCAGGTCGGCGGCCAGGTTGCCCTTGCGGTCGAGCACCACCGTGACCGTAACCGCACCGGTCTCGATCAGCCGCCGCCGGTCCTTGAACAGGATCGTGTCCAGCGGCAGCAGCCGCGATCCGTCCAGCGCCAGCCGGTCGGCGAACACGTCGTCGACGATCTCCGCCGGGCCGGGCGCCAGCCGGATCAGGCTGCCGTTGCGCGGCGCGATCGCCTGCGGCACCTGGCACAGCTTGGCGAAATGGGCATGCTCGCGGATGTGGCGCGGCTCGCCGTGCACCGGCACCGCGATCTGCGGCCGGATGAAGGCATACATCTCGGCCAGTTCGTCGCGGGCCGGGTGTCCGGAGACGTGGATATGCTCGTCGCCGGCGGTGATCACGTCGATTCCGGCGTTGACCAGGGCGTTCTGCAGGTTGCCGATCCGCCGCTCGTTGCCGGGGATGACGCGCGACGAGAAGATCACGGTGTCGTCGGGCTCCAGCGAGACCGACTGGTGCGCGCCGGCTGCGATCCGGGTCAGCGCGGCCCGCGGCTCGCCCTGGCTGCCTGTGCAGATCATCAGCGCCCGCTCGCGCGGGATCAGGGTGAAGTCGGCCTCGCTGACGAAGGGCGGCAGGTCGGCGAGATAGCCGTTGGCCCGCGCCGCCGCCTCGATCCGCCACAGCGAGCGGCCGACCAGCGCCACCACGCGGCCGTGCGCCTGGGCCGCCTTGGCGATCGATTCCAGCCGGGCGATGTTCGAGGCGAAGCAGGCGACCCCGACCCGGTTGCGGCAGCGGCCGATCAGGTCGGTCAGGTTCTCGCGCACGTCGGCCTCGGAGCCGGCCACGCCCTGCACGAAGACGTTGGTCGAATCGCAGACCATCGCCATCACCCCCTCGTCGCCCAGGGCGCGCAGGGCGGAGACGTCGGCGGAGTCGCCGACCAGCGGATCGGCATCGAACTTCCAGTCGCCGGTGTGCAGCACCGTGCCGACGGGCGTGCGGATCACCACCGCATTCGGTTCCGGGATCGAATGGGTCACCGTGATCAGTTCGATCTGGAAGGGGCCGACGCTGAACCGGCCGCTCATCGGCACCTCGATCAGCTTGGCTTCCTTGGCCAGGCCGGCGTCCTCCAGCTTGCGGCGAACCAACGTGGCGGTGAACGGCGTCGCGTAGATCGGGCAGCGCAGACGCGGCCACAGATAGGGGACGGCGCCGATATGGTCCTCGTGGCCGTGGGTCAGCACCAGGCCGGCCAGCTCGCTGCGATACTCCTCGATGAACCGGGGGTCCGGCATGATCACCTCGACCCCCGGCGGCGTGGTGTCGTCGCCGAAGGTGACGCCCAGGTCGACCATCAGCCAGCGCCCGGCGTGGCCGTAGAGGTTGAGGTTCATGCCGATCTCGTTGGAGCCGCCCAGCGGCAGGAACGTCAGCTCGTCCTTGCCCGCGAGCGGGTGCGCGGCCAGCAGGGTCATGCGCCGGGTGCCCGCTGCGCCGCGTTGCGGCGGTGGATCTCGACCAGCCCGCGCAGCGTCAGGTCCGGGTCGACCTCGTGGATCGCGCTGCAGCTGCCGGCGAACAGCGTGCCCAGCCCGCCGGTGGCGATCACCGTCATCGGCGCGCCGAACTCGTGCTGGATGCGGGCGGTCAGCCCCTCGATCATCGAGACATAGCCCCAGAACACGCCGGACTGCATCGCTTGCACCGTGGTCTTGCCGATGATGCGCGGGGTCGCCTGGATGTCGATGCGCGGCAGCTTCGCCGCGACCGAGTAGAGCGCATTGGCCGAGTGGCGGATGCCCGGCGCGAAGACGCCGCCGTGATAGTTGCCGTCGGCGTCGACGATGTCGAATGTGGTGGCGGTGCCGAAATCGATCAGCAGCAGCGGGCCGTCATACTGGATATGCCCGCCGACGGCGTTGACCAGCCGGTCGGCGCCGACCTGTTCCGGCCGCTCGACCATGATCTTGATGCCGAGCTCCAGGTCGGACTGGCCGACGATCATCGGGTCCAGCTTCAGGTAGCGGCGGCACATCCGCTCCATGTTCGGCGTGGCCAGCGGCACCACGCTGGCGATGATGGCGCCGTCGATGGCGGTGAAGGCGAGGCCGCGCAGCTCGGTCAGCCGGCTCATCACCGCCGCGATCTCGTCCGCGGTGCGTTCCGGGTCGGTGGCGATGCGCCACTCGCCGATCTTCTCGGCGTCGCGATAGACGCCAAGCACCGTATTGGTGTTGCCGATATCAACAGCCAGCAGCATGGTCCGGTTCCTGGCGGGCGGCGGCGCGCGGCCGCCGTCCCGCGATGCTCAGAACAGCGCGTCGGCCGCGACCGCGGCGCTGTCGATCAGCGGTGCGGGATAGACCACGAACACCGCGGTCAGCACGGCCGAAACGAACAGCACGACGCCGAGCGCGCGGCCCATCGGCTGGTCGAACGGTTCGGCCGCCTCGTCGAACCACATCAGCTTGACGATGCGCAGGTAGTAGAAGGCGCTGACCACGCTGGACAGCACGCCGATGATCGCCAGCACGGTCAGGCCGGCGTCGATCGCGGCGCCGAACACCAGCAGCTTGCCGATGAAGCCGGCCAGCGGCGGGATGCCCGCCATCGAGAACATGATGATGGTCAGCGCGATCGCCATGCCGCGCTGGCGGTGCTGCAGGCCGGCCAGGTCGGCGATCTCCTCCACCGCCCTGCCCTGGCGCCGCATCGCCAGGATGCAGGTGAAGGCGCCGACGTTGGTGACCAGATAGATCGCCATGTAGACCAGCACCGCCGTCAGGCCCTGCGGGGTGCCGGCGGCGAGCCCGACCAGGGCATAGCCGATGTGGCCGATCGAACTGTAGGCCATCAGCCGCTTGATGTTGGTCTGGCTGATCGCGGCGAAGGCGCCGAGCAGCATCGAGCCGACCGATACCGCGATGATGATCTGCTGCCAGTCGTGGACCAGATCGCCGAACGGCCCGGCCAGCACGCGCATGAACAGGCCGATCGCCGCGATCTTCGGCGCCACCGAGAAGAAGGCGGTCACCGGCGTCGGCGCGCCCTCGTAGACGTCGGGCGTCCACATGTGGAACGGCACCGCCGAGATCTTGAACGCCAGACCGGCCGCCAGGAAGACGATGCCGACGATGAGGCCGAGCTCGGTCGGGCCCTCGCCGCCCCCGAGCCGAAGCGCGATCTCGGCGAAGCCGGTGGCGCCGGTGTAGCCGTAGATCATCGAGGCGCCGTAGAGCAGCATGCCGGAGCTGAGCGCGCCCAGGACGAAGTATTTCAGGCCGGCCTCGGACGACCGCAGCGTGTCGCGGTGGAAGGCGGCGAGCACGTACAGCGACAGGCTCTGCACCTCCAGGCCGATGTAGAGCGAGATCAGGTCGCCGGCCGAGACCATCATCATCATGCCCAACGTCGCGAACAGGATGAGGATGGTGTATTCGAACCGCGCGATGCCCTCGATCTTCAGGTAGCCGGCCGAGATGACGATGCCGGCGATTGCGCCGATCAGGATCAGGATCTTGACGAAGACGGCGAAGGCGTCGACCTGGAACATGCCGCTGAAGGCCGCGGCCGGCGCGGCGTCGCCGGTCAACACCAGGATGCCGACCAGAACCAGGGCGGCGCAGCCGATCGCCGCCACCTCGCCGGTACCGCGCGCACCGCGATAGGCGCCGTAGACCAGCAGCACCATGGCGATGCAGGCCAGGAACACTTCCGGCAGCGCGGCGCCCAGGTCGGCGATGCTGAATTCGTTCATACCGGTCCCGTCCTAGCGCTGGGCCAGCGCGGTCGCGCCGCCTTCGGCGACGGCGACCTCGTAGTTGGAGATCAGGTTGCCGATCGCGCCGTCCATGATGTCGATGAAGCTCGACGGATAGATGCCCATCCACAGCGTCAGCACGATCAGCGGGGCGAAGGCGGCGATCTCGCGCCGGTCCATGTCCAGGATCGCCTGCAGCGACTGCTTGGTCAGCTTGCCGAAGATCACCCGCCGGTAGAGATAGAGCATGTAGGCCGCGCCCAGGATCACGCCGGTCGACATCAGCGCCGCCACCCAGGTGTTGGCCTGGAACGCGCCGATGATGGCCAGGAACTCGCCGACGAAGCCGCTGGTGCCGGGCAGCCCGACCGAGGCCAGCGTGAACAGCATGAACACCGCGGCATAGATCGGCATGCGGTGCACCAGCCCGCCATAGGCCGCGATGTCGCGCGTGTGCATGCGGTCGTAGACCACGCCGACGCACATGAACAGCGCGCCGGAGACGAAGCCGTGCGACAGCATCTGCACCATCGCGCCTTCGATGCCCTGCTGGTTGGCGGTGAAGATGCCGATGGTGACGAAGCCCATGTGCGCGACCGACGAATAGGCGATCAGCTTCTTCATGTCGGTCTGCGCCAGCGCGACCAGCGAGGTGTAGATCACCGCGATGACGCTGAGCGTGTAGATCAGCGGCGCGAAGAACTCGCTGGCCAGCGGGAACATCGGCAGCGAGAAGCGCAGGAAGCCGTAGCCGCCCATCTTCAGCAGGACGCCGGCCAGGATGACCGAACCGGCGGTCGGCGCCTCGACATGCGCGTCGGGCAGCCAGGTGTGGAACGGCCACATCGGCACCTTGACCGCGAACGACGCGAAGAAGGCCAGGAACAGCCAGTACTGCATCGTCTCCGGCAGCGCGATCCGGTGCAGGTCCGGGATCGCGCTGACCTGGCCGGCCTCGAAATAGATGAACAGGATCGCGACCAGCATCAGCACGGAGCCGAGCAGCGTGTAAGGAAGAACTTGAACGCGGCGTAGACGCGCCGCTGCCCGCCCCAGACCCCGATGATCAGGAACATCGGGATCAGCACGCCCTCGAAGAAGATGTAGAACAGGATCAGGTCGAGCGCGCAGAACATGCCGACCATCAGCGTTTCCAGCACCAGGAAGGCGATCATGTACTCCTTCACGCGGGTCTGGATCGCATTCCAGCTGGTGACGATGCAGATCGGGGTCAGCAGCGTCGACAGCAGCACGAACAGCACCGAGATGCCGTCCACGCCCATGCGATAGCCGATCCCCAGGCCCGGCAGCCACGCGCTCTGTTCCTCGAACTGGAAGCCGGGGTTCGACCTGTCGAAGTAGAACCAGAGGAACAGGCTGATCACGAAGGTGCCGAGCGAGGTCCACAGCGCGGCATAGCGGGCGTTGCGCGCGACGTCGGCCGCATCGCCGCGCACGAACATGATGAACAGCGCACCGACCAGCGGCAGGAAGGTGACGATCGACAGGATCGGGATGTCGTCCATACCGCCCCTCTCAGGCCGCGCCGTACAGGTACCAGGTGACCAGGACGACGACCCCGATCAGCATCGCGAAGGCGTAGTGGTAGACATAGCCGCTCTGCAGCGCCGCCGCCCGCCGGGCCACGTCGCGCGCCATGCGGGCGAAGCCGTCGGGCCCGCAGCCGTCGATGATCGCGCCGTCGCCGGTCTTCCAGAGACCGCGCCCGATGTACAGCGCCGGGCGGACGATGATGCGGTCGTAAAGCTCGTCGAAGTACCACTTGTTGAGCAGGAACAGGTAGAGCGGCCGCGCGCGCGCCGCCAGCCGGGCCGGCAGCCCCGGCGCGGCGATGTACATCAGCCAGGCCAGCGCGATGCCGCCCAGGGTCACGACGATCGGCAGCAGCTTGACCCAGACCGGCGATTCGTGGGCGGCATGGATCGCGTGCTCCGACGCCTCGATCGCCACCGACTCGCCCCAGAATGCGACCATGCCCTCGCCGACGAACCAGTTGTAGAAGACGAAGCCGGCGACCACGGCGCCCAGCGCCAGCACCAGCAGCGGCACCGTCATCACCGGCGGCGATTCGTGTACATGGGCCATCACATGCTCGTCGGCCCGCGGCTTGCCGTGGAAGGTCATGAACAGCAGCCGCCACGAGTAGAAGGCGGTCATCGCGGCGGCGAACACGCCCATCCAGAAGGCGAACTGGCCGGTCCAGTCATGGGCGCCGAACGCGCTCTCGATGATCAGGTCCTTGGAATAGAAGCCGGCGAAACCGATGTCGATGAACGGGATGCCGACCCCGGCCAGCGCCAGGCTGCCGATCCACATCATCGCGTAGGTGACCGGCACCATCTTCCAGATGCCGCCCATCTTGCGCATGTCCTGCTCGTCGGACATGGCGTGGATCACCGCGCCGGCGCCGAGGAACAGCAGCGCCTTGAAGAAGGCATGGGTGGTCAGGTGGAACATCGCGGCGGGATAGGCCGAAACGCCGGCGGCGAAGAACATGTAGCCGAGCTGCGAGCAGGTCGAATAGGCGATCACCCGCTTGATGTCGTTCTGCACCAGGCCGACGGTGGCGGCGAAGATCGCGGTGGCGGCGCCGACCACGGCGACCATGGCCAGCGCATCCGGCGCCAGCTCGAACAGCGGCGACATCCGGCAGACCAGGAACACGCCCGCCGTCACCATGGTCGCGGCATGGATCAGGGCCGAGACCGGGGTCGGGCCCTCCATCGCGTCCGGCAGCCAGGTGTGCAGGCCGAGCTGGGCCGACTTGCCCATCGCGCCGATGAACAGCAGCACGCACAGCGCCGTCATCGCGTGCACCTCGGCGCCAAGGAATGTGAAGCTGGCGTCGGCGAATTCGGGCGCCCGCTCGAAGATCTCGGTGAACTGGACCGTGTCCATCACCAGGAAGATGCCGGCGATGCCCAGCGCGAAGCCGAAATCGCCGACCCGGTTGACGACGAATGCCTTGATCGCCGCGGCATTGGCCGACGGCCGGTCGTACCAGAAGCCGATCAGCAGGTAGGAGGCGAGGCCGACGCCCTCCCAGCCGAAGAACAGCTGCACCAGGTTGTCCGCCGTCACCAGCATCAGCATGGCGAAGGTGAACAGGCTGAGATAGGCCATGAACCGCGGCTTGGAGTGGTCGTGCGACATGTAGCCGACCGAATAGACGTGCACGAGCGCGCTGACCGTGTTGACCACGATCAGCATCACCGCGGTCAGCGTGTCCATGCGCAGCGACCAGGCGATCTCCAGGTTGCCGGAGCTGATCCAGGCGCCGAGGTCGTAGGTGACCGGGTTGCCGCCGACGGCGATGTCGAAGAACGCCGCCCAGGACAAGCCGGCGGCGATCAGCAGCAGGCCGCAGGTCACGATCTGCGAGCCGCGGTCGCCGATCAGCCGGCCGAAGGCGCCGGCGATCAGGAAGCCGAGCAGCGGCAGGAAGACGATCAGGGCGTACATGCGCCGCTCAGCCCTTCATCATGTTGATGTCTTCGACCGCAATCGAGCCGCGGTTGCGGAAGTAGATCACCAGGATGGCCAGCCCGATCGCCGCCTCGGCCGCGGCCACCGTCAGCACGAACAGCGCGAACACCTGGCCGACCAGATTGCCGAGGAAGGCCGAGAAGGCGACCATGTTGAGATTGACCGCCAGCAGCATCAGCTCGATCGACATCAGGATGATGATGACGTTCTTCCGGTTGAGGAAGATGCCGAAGATACCCAGCGTGAACAGGATCGCCGCGACGGTCAGGTAGTGACCGAGCCCTATCTCCATGGCGCGCCTCGCCTCGTTCGATGACCCGCAAACACGGCCGTCGTCCCCGTGCCCGCCCCGCGGCTCTCCCCGGCCGGGACCGCCGGCGCCACGACACCCCCGCGACTTGGCCGGGGATGGCGGGCATCGGCCGCAACGATCGCGCGCATCGCCATCACACGCCCGTCCGCGACTGCACCTTGCGCACCTCGATCGCCTCGCTGCGCTTGCGGCCGATCTGGGCGGCGATCGACTGCCGGCGCACGCCGACGCGCTGGCGCAGGGTCAGCACGATGGCGCCGATCATGGCGACCAGCAGCACCACGCCGGAGGCCAGGAACAGGTACGAATAGTGGGTGTAGAGCAGCCGGCCGATCGCCGCGGTGTTATGGACTTCCTCGGCCGGCGGCGTCGCCAGCGGGCCGGCCGCCGCGGCGACCGCGGCCTCCTGCGGCATCGGCCAGGAGCCGACCAGCAACACCAGCTCGGCCAGCAGCACCAGCCCGATCAGCGCGCCGATCGGCAGGTACTGCAGGAAGCCGCTGCGCAGCTCGCGGAAGTTGATGTCCAGCATCATCACCACGAACAGGAACAGCACCGCGACCGCGCCGACATAGACCACGACCAGGATCATCGCCAGGAACTCGGCGCCGATCAGCACGAACAACGCCGCGGCGTTGAAGAAGGCGAGGATCAGGAACAGCACCGAGTGCACCGGGTTGCGCGCGCTGATCACCATGAAGCCGGCGGCGATCAGCACGGCGGCGAAGGCATAGAAGGCGATGCCCTGGATGATCATCGGATTCTCCGGGCGCCCGCGCGGGGCAGGCACGAAACCGAGGGACGGGCGGCGCGGCGCGGCGCCGGTCGGGATGCGCGGCGTTTATGGCCGGCCCACGCCGATTCCGCAAGCGCGTGCTGGCCGTCGGCCGGGCCGGAAATGGCGGCGGATTGGCTCACCGATAAGGCGCGTCCTTGGCGATGTTGGCTGCGATCTCCTTCTCCCAGCGGTCGCCGTTCGCCAGCAGCTTCGCCTTGTTGTACAGCAGCTCCTCGCGCGTCTCGGTGGCGAACTCGAAGTTCGGCCCCTCGACGATGGCGTCCACCGGGCAGGCCTCCTGGCAGAAGCCGCAGTAGATGCACTTGGTCATGTCGATGTCGTAGCGGGTGGTGCGCCGCGAGCCGTCCTCGCGCGGCTCCGCCTCGATGGTGATCGCCTGCGCCGGGCAGATCGCCTCGCACAGCTTGCAGGCGATGCAGCGCTCCTCGCCGTTGGGATAGCGCCTGAGGGCGTGCTCGCCGCGGAAACGCGGGCTCAGTGGGCCCTTCTCATAGGGGTAGTTCACCGTCACCTTGCGCCGGAACATGTAGCGGAAGGTCAGCCACATGCCCGAGACCAGCTCGGCCAGCAGCAATCCCTTCGCGGTGCGTTCGATGAAGGCCATGGCGTTCGGTCCGATCTATCCTTGCGTCGCGCCGTCGCTCAGCCCTGGGCGGCGGGCAGCCAGTCGAAGGCGACCAGCGCGCCGGCGGTGACCACCACCCACAGCAGCGAGAACGGCAGGAACACCTTCCAGCCCAGCCGCATCAGCTGGTCGTAGCGGAAGCGCGGGAAGGTGGCGCGCACCCAGATGAAGACGAACAGGATCGCGCAGGTCTTCAACAGGAACCAGATCGGTCCGGGGATCCAGTTGAACGGCGCCACGTCGATCAGCGGCAGCCACCCGCCGAGGAACAGGATGGTGGTCATCCCGCTCATCAGGATCATGTTCATGTACTCGCCCAGGAAGAACAGGGCGAACGGGAAGGCCGAATACTCGACGTTGTAACCGGAGACCAGCTCGGCCTCGGCCTCGGGCAGGTCGAACGGCGCGCGGTTGGTCTCGGCCAGCGCCGAGATCACGAAGATCACGAACATCGGGAACAGCGGGATGCAGAACCACAATCCCTGCTGCGCGCGCACCACGTCCGACAGGTTCAGCGAGCCGACGCACAGCAGCACGGTGATCATCACGAAGCCGATCGAGACCTCGTAGGACACCATCTGCGCGGCCGAGCGCAGCGCGCCGAGGAACGGGTATTTTGAGTTCGACGCCCAGCCGGCCATGATGATGCCGTAGACGCCGAGCGACGAGATCGCGAACAGGTAGAGGATGCCGACGTTGATGTCGGCCAGCACCCAGCCGTCGTCGAACGGGATCACCGCCCAGGCGACCAGCGCCAGCACGAAGGTCAGGATCGGCGCCAGCAGGAAAACGACGCGGTTGGCGCCCGACGGGATGATCGTCTCCTTCATCAGGAGCTTGAGCCCGTCGGCGAACGGCTGCAGCAGGCCGAACGGCCCGACCACGTTGGGGCCGCGGCGCATCTGCATCGCCGCCATCACCTTGCGCTCGGCATAGGTGAGATAGGCCATCGCGATCAGCAGCGGCACCGCGATCGCCAGCACATAGGCGACGATGATCACGCCTGGCAGGACGTAACCGTCCCAGAAGCCCAATGTCTGTTCGCCGTCCATCGTCGCTGCGTCAGCTCCGCTCTAGCCGTCCGTGCCGGTCGGACGCCCCGCGGCGCCCTCGGCGCGCAGGGCGCTGCATTCGGCCATCGTCTTCGAGGCCCGGCTGATCGGGTCGGTCCGGTAGAAATCCGCCACCGGGGAGGCGAAAGGCGCGTCGTCGAGGTCGCCGGCCGCGCCGAACGCGCCCCATTCCGCCGGCTCGACCGCGCCGACCGCGGCGAAGGTCGGGCAGGTCTCGACCAGCAGACGGCGCACGCCGGCCAGGTCGTTGAACGGCAGCGGCCGCCCCATCGCGCCCGACAGCGCGCGCAGGATCTTCCAGTCCTCGCGGCCTTCGCCGGGCGGGAAGGCGGCCGGCCGGCCGAGCTGCACCCGGCCCTCGGTGTTGACGTAGGTGCCGTGCTTCTCGGTGTAGGCGGCGCCGGGCAGCACCACGTCGGCCACCGCCGCGCCGCGGTCGCCGTGGTGGCCCTGATAGATGACGAACGCGTTCTGCAGACTGGCCGTGTCGATCTCGTCGGCCCCGAGCAGATAGACAACGTCGATCTCGCCCGCCGCGGCGCCGTCAAGAATGCCGGCCACGGCGCGGCCGCCCTCGCCCGGCACCAGACCCAGGTCCAAGCCTGCCACCCGCGCAGCCGCGGTGTGCAGCACATTGAAGCCGTTCCAGCCGTCCTTGACCGCGCCGACCTTGTCGGCGATCTCGCGCGCCAGCGCCAGCACGGCGGCGCCGTCCGGCCGGGCCAGTGCGCCCTGGCCGACGACGATCATCGGCCGCTCGGCCTCCTTGAGCGCCTTGTGGAGCTTGTCGCGGGCCGACTTCACCGCCGCCAGCGACTTGGTGCCGGCGCCGAGATAGTCGTAGTCGTAGGTCAGATCGGCCTGCGGGCCGATCACGGCGACCTGCAGCTTGCCCGCCAGCCAGCGCTTGCGGATGCGCGCGTTGATCACCGGCGCCTCGACGCGCGGGTTGGTGCCGACCAGCAGGATCAGGTCGGCCTGGTCGATGCCGGCGATGGTCGAGTTGAACAGATAGCCGGACCTGGCCGGCCCGCCCAGCGCGGCGCCGTCCTGCCGGCAGTCGACGTTGGCGGTACCGAGCCCGTCCATCAGCAGCTTCAGGGCGAACATCGATTCCGCGTCGCACAGATCGCCGGCGATAGCGCCCAGCCGCGTCGGGTCGACCTTGCTCAGCGCGTTGGCGGCGGCGGCCAGCGCGTCGTCCCAGCTTGCCGGCTTCAGCTTGCCGTCGACCCGCAGATAGGGCCGGTCGAGCCGGCGGTAGTGCAGGCCGTCACAGGCGAAGCGGGTCTTGTCGGAGATCCACTCCTCGTTGACCTCCTCGTTCAGGCGCGGCAGCACGCGCATCACCTCGCGCCCGCGGGCGTCGACCCGGATCGCGCAGCCGACGGCGTCGAGAACGTCGACCGATTCGGTCTTGCGCAGCTCCCACGGCCGCGCGGTGAACGCATAGGGCCGCGAGGTCAGCGCGCCGACCGGGCACAGGTCGATCACGTTGGCGGAGAGCTCGGAGGTCAGCGCCTTCTCGACATAGGTGCCGATCTCCATGTCCTCGCCGCGGCCGGTGGCGCCCAGTTCCGGCACGCCGGCCACCTCGGAGATGAAGCGCACGCAGCGGGTGCAATGGATGCACCGGGTCATGATCGTCTTGATCAGCGGGCCCAGATACTTCTCGCGCACCGCGCGCTTGTTCTCGCGATAGCGGCTGGAATCGCCGCCATAGGCCATGGTCTGGTCCTGCAGGTCGCATTCGCCGCCCTGGTCGCAGATCGGGCAATCGAGCGGGTGATTGATCAGCAGGAACTCCATCACCCCTTCCCGCGCCTTCTTGATCTTGGGCGAGTTGGTGGTGATCTCCTGGCCGTCGGCGGCCGGCAGCGCGCAGGAGGCCTGCGGCTTCGGCGGCCCGGGCTTCACCTCGACCAGGCACATGCGGCAGTTGCCGGCGATCGACAGCCGCTCGTGGTAGCAGAAGCGCGGAATCTCGACGCCGGCCGCCTCGCAGGCCTGCATCACCGTGCTGCCGGCCGGGACCTCGACCTCGACTCCGTCGACCGTCAGCTTCGGCATCGATCGTCCTCGCAACGCACCCTGAACGCGCCCCTCATCATGCAGCCTTCGACTTGGCGGCACCGGCGATGCGCGCCTCGATCTCGTGCCGGAAATGCCGGATCAGCCCCTGCACCGGCCAGGCGGCGCCGTCGCCGAGCGCGCAGATGGTATGCCCTTCGATCTGGTTGGCGACGTCGAGCAGCTTGTCGATCTCGGCCTTCTCGGCGTTGCCCTTGACCATGCGGGTCAGCACCCGCCACATCCAGCCGGTGCCCTCGCGGCACGGCGTGCACTGGCCGCAGCTCTCGTGCTTGTAGAAATGCGCCAGCCGGGCGATCGCCTCGATCACGTCGGTCGACTGGTCCATCACGATCACCGCGGCGGTGCCGAGGCCGGTCCGCGCCTCCTTCAGGCTGTCGAAGTCCATCAGCACGCCGTCGCAGATGTCCTTCGGCAGGATCGGGGTGGACGAGCCGCCCGGGATCACCGCCTTCAGGTTGTTCCATCCGCCGCGGACGCCGCCGGCGTATTTCTCGATCAGCTCCTTCAGCGGGATGCCGAGCTCTTCCTCGACATTGCAGGGCTTCTCGACGTGGCCGGAGATCGAAAAGATCTTTGTGCCGGTGTTGTTCGGCCGGCCGATGCCTGCGAACCAGGCGCCGCCGCGCTTGCAGATCTCGGGCGCGACCGCGATCGTCTCGACGTTGTTGACCGTGGTCGGGCAGCCATAGAGCCCGCAGGCGGCCGGGAACGGCGGCTTCAGCCGCGGCTGGCCCTTCTTGCCTTCCAGGCTCTCCAGCAGCGCGGTTTCCTCGCCGCAGATGTAAGCGCCGGCGCCGCGGTGCAGATAGACGTCGAAATCCCAGCCGGACTTGCAGGCGTTCTTGCCGATCAGCCCGGCGTCGTAAGCTTCGTCGATCGCGGCCTGCAGGTTGCTGGCCTCCAGGTAGAACTCGCCGCGCACGTAGATGTAGGCCGCGTTGGCGCCCATCGAGAAGCCGGCGACCAGGCAACCCTCGATCAGCCGGTGCGGGTCGTAGCGCAGGATCTCGCGGTCCTTGCAGGTGCCGGGCTCGGACTCGTCGGCATTGACCACCAGATAGTGCGGCCGGCCGTCGCGCCGCTCGTCCGGCGGCATGAACGACCACTTCACGCCGGTCGGAAAGCCGGCGCCGCCGCGGCCGCGCAGGCCGGATTCCTTGACCTCGTTGACGATCCAGCCGCGCCCCTTGGCGATGATGGCCGCGGTGCGGTCCCACACGCCGCGCTGCAGCGCGCCTTTCAGCCGCCAGTCGTGCTGGCCGTACAGGTTGGTGAAGATGCGGTCGCGGTCGTGCAGCATCAGCCCTTCTCCGCCGGCGCAGGCTTCGGCTCGGCCGGCTTGTCGAATGCCAGGGTCTTGACCACGGGCGGGTTCGGCAGCTCGTCCAGCGTGGTCGCGCCGCCCGGCGGCTCCGACCCGATCCGGCCGGTCTGCGAGCCGACCTTGACCTTCTTGCCGGCGGCGAGATCGTCGAGCAGCCGCTCCATCTCCGCGCCGGTCAGGTCTTCGTAGTAGTCGTCGTTGATCTGCACCATCGGCGCATTCACGCAGGCGCCGAGGCATTCGACCTCGACCAGGGTGAACGCGCCATCCACCGTGGTCTCGCCCAGCCCGATTCCAAGCTTGCGCCTGCACGCCTCGGTCAGCTCGTCGCTGCCGCGCAGCCAGCACGGCGTGGTACGGCAGACCTGGACCAGGTGGGTGCCCACCGGCCGCAGGTTGAACATCGAATAGAAGGTGGCGACCTCGTAGACCCGGATCGGCGCCATCTGCAGCATCTCGGCGATGTGGTCCATCGCCGCCCGCGGCACCCAGCCGCCGGCCTCGCGCTGGGCCAGGTCGAGCAGCGGGATCACCGCGCTCTGCTGGCGGCCTTCCGGATAGCGCGCGACGATCTGCCTGGCCCGCTCCGCTCCCTTCTTCGAGAAGGCGAAGCTCGCGGGCTGCTGCGCCGCCGGCGCCGGCGTGCGCGCGCTCATCGATCGATCTCCCCGAACACGATGTCCAGGCTGCCGAGGATGCCCACGCTGTCGGCGAGCATGTGGCCCTTGCACAGGAAATCCATCGCCTGCAGGTGCGGGAAGCCCGGCGCGCGGATCTTGCAGCGATAGGGCTTGTTGCTGCCGTCGGAGACCAGGAACACCGCGAATTCGCCCTTCGGCGCCTCGACCGCGGAATAGGTCTCGCCGGCCGGCACGTGATAGCCCTCGGTGTAGAGCTTGAAGTGGTGGATCAGGGCTTCCATCGACCGCTTCATCTCGCCGCGCGGCGGCGGCGCGATCTTGTGGTCGTCGACCTGCACCGGGCCGTCGGGCAGCCTCTCGACCACCTGCTTGATGATGCGCACCGACTGGCGCATCTCCTCGACCCGGACCAGGTAACGGTCGAAGCAGTCGCCGTTCTTGCCCACCGGAATGTCGAAATCATACAGGTCGTAGCCGTCGTAGGGCTGCGCCTTGCGCAGGTCCCACGGCACGCCCGACCCGCGCAGGCAGGGGCCGGAGAAGCCCCAGTCGGCCGCCTGGGCGGCGGTGACCACGCCGATGTCCACGGTACGCTGGCGGAAGATGCGGTTGTCGGTCAGCAGCGCTTCCATGTCGTCGATGAACTTCGGGAAGGTCTCGATGTAGCGGCCGATCTCCTCGGCCATGCCGGCCGGCATGTCCTGGTGCACGCCGCCGGGACGGAAATAGGCGGCGTGGAAGCGCGCGCCCGACACCGCCTCGTGGAACTCCAGCAGCCGCTCGCGCTCCTCGAAGCCCCACAGCATCGGGGTCAGCGCGCCGACGTCCATGCCGAACGCGGTCAGGTTGAGGATGTGGTTGAGGATGCGGCTGATTTCGGCGAACAGCACCCGGATCGCCTGGCCGCGCGGCGGCACCGCGATGCCCAGCAGCTTCTCCACCGCCAGGGCATAGGCATGCTCCTGGCACATCGGGGCGACGTAGTCGAGCCGGTCGAAATAGGGCACCGCCTGCAGGTAGGTCTTGTACTCGATCAGCTTCTCGGTGCCGCGGTGCAGCAGCCCGATGTGCGGGTCGATCCGCTCGACGATCTCGCCGTCCATCTCCATGACCATGCGCAGCACGCCGTGTGCCGCCGGGTGCTGCGGCCCGAAGTTGAAGGTGAACGGTCTGATCTCGACGTCGTCGGCCATGCGGCTATCCCTGTTCACCCGGCCTTTTCGT
This sequence comes from Alphaproteobacteria bacterium, assembly GCA_041396705.1. Lineage (NCBI taxonomy): Bacteria > Pseudomonadati > Pseudomonadota > Alphaproteobacteria > Alphaproteobacteria bacterium. The sequence goes on along the minus strand of JAWKYB010000012.1, from coordinate 72,857 downwards.
CGCCGGGCAGCACGTAGTGCGCGCCTTCCCACGGGCTCATAAAGTCGAAGCTGCGGAACTCCTGCGTCAGCTTGACCGGCTCGTAGACCACGCGCTTCTGCAGGTCGTCGTAGCGGACCTCGACATAGCCGGTCAGCGGGAAGTCCTTGCGCAGCGGATGGCCTTCGAAGCCGTAGTCGGTGAGCAGCCGGCGCAGGTCGGGATGGCCGCTGAACAGCACGCCCTAGAGGTCCCAGATCTCGCGCTCGTACCAGCCGGCGGTGCTGTACAGCCCGACCGCGGAGGGCACCGGCGTCTCCTCGTCGGTGGTCACCTTCACGCGGATGCGCTGGTTCTGCTTCACGCTCAACAGGTTGTAGACCACCTCGAAGCGCTCGTCCCGCGCCGGATAGTCCACGCCGCAGATGTCGCTGAGAAAGCGGAACTGGCAGTTGCTGTCGTCGCGCAGGAACTTCAGCAGGTCGAGCAGCTGGCCGCGCGGCGTGCGCACCATCAGCTCGCCATGCGCCACTTCCGTGTCGATCACGGCATCGGGCTTGGCGTTCGCCAGATAGTCGCCGAGGTCAGCCAGCGCTTGGTCCATCACAGGGTCCCGGACGGTTGCAGGCTCAGGCCGAAAGGGTGCGCGAGATCGGGCCGGAGCGCCTGATCTTCTTCTGCAGCTGAAGGATGCCGTAGACCAGCGCCTCCGCCGTCGGCGGGCAGCCGGGCACGTAGATGTCGACCGGCACCACCCGGTCGCAGCCGCGCACCACCGAATAGGAATAGTGGTAGTAGCCACCGCCATTGGCGCAGGAGCCCATCGAGATCACCCAGCGCGGCTCCGCCATCTGGTCGTAAACCTTGCGCAAGGCCGGCGCCATCTTGTTGGTCAGCGTACCGGCGACGATCATCACGTCGGACTGGCGCGGGCTCGGCCGCGGCACGACCCCGAAGCGGTCGAGATCGTAGCGCGGCATGTAGGCGTGCATCATCTCGACCGCGCAGCAGGCCAGCCCGAAGGTCATCGGCCACAGCGAACCGGTGCGCGCCCAGTTGACCAGGGAATCCAGCTTCGCCACCACGAAGCCCTTGTCCTGCAAGGTATCGGTGACGTCCTTGAGCAGCGCATCCTGGGCCGGTCCCGGCGGCAGGGCGCGGTCGGCGCTCACTCCCATTCCAGCGCCCCCTTCTTCCATTCGTAGACGAAGCCGACGGTCAGGATCGCCAGGAACACGATCATCGACCAGAAGCCGTACATGCCGATGTCGCCCAGCGACACCGCCCACGGGAACAGGAACGCCACCTCCAGGTCGAAGATGATGAACAGGATGGCGACCAGGTAGAAGCGCACGTCGAACTTGGAGCGGGCGTCGCCGAACGCCTCGAAGCCGCATTCGTAGGCCGACAGCTTCTCGGACTCCGGCTTCTGGCGCGCGGCGATGTAGGACGCGGCCACCAGCAGCACCGACAGGCCGATGGCGACGCCGAGAAAGATCACGATCGGCAGATATTCGCACAGGAGTTCAGCGGACATCGATCACCTAGGCTTCGGGCGCGGCTTCCTGGCGCCCTCGATTCGGGGTCATCGGCCGGCGAGTGCGGCGGGTGCGTTTTGCACCGCCCCGCTCACGCTGTCAAACGTCACGCGTTCGCGCCGCCCGCCTCGCGGCACCGGCACGGTCGGCGGCACGGGCACCGTGCCGCGCGCACCGGCACACCCACGGCTGCAATGAAAGGAAAATGGCGGGAGTGACGGGACTTGAACCCGCGGCCTCCGGCGTGACAGGCCGGCACTCTAACCAACTGAGCTACACCCCCGCTCGGGCCCGTGGGCCTGCGGAGGCACAGCGTGTAGCCAAAGCCGCCGCGGCTGTCAACGCCGCAGATCGGCGGCGGCCGACCGCGGCGTGCGCGGAAAATTTGCCGAAAATACAGGATAAATACTTCAAGTATTCGTAGCGATTTCCAAATATTCGATCAGTTTTCTCTTTTACAATGTAATGCCCTGTAAACATATTCGCGGCATTGTTACATAAGACAGGCAATCCACAGCGGACACCGAGGTTCCCATGAGCCAGCGCCACGCCCGCGTTCTGGTCGTCGACGACGACCCGGCCAGCGGCGAAATCCTTGAGTTCCTTCTGAAGCGTGACGGCCACCAGGTCGATACGGTGCGCTCGGTGCGCGGCATGCACCATGCGCTGGGCCAGCACGCCTACGACCTGATCATGCTCGACGTCCGGCTGCCGGACGGCAACGGCGTCGACGAGCTGCGCGCGCTGCGCACCGACAGCGACGTGCCGATCATCATGGTGTCCGGCCAGGACACCACGATCGACCGCGTGCTGGGGCTGGAATCCGGTGCGGACGACTATGTGGTCAAGCCGTTCGAGGGCCGCGAGCTGCTGGCGCGGGTCCATACCGTGCTGCGCCGCGTGCGCCACACCCGCAAGTCCGATCGCAAGTCGACCGTGCTGCGTTTCGACGAATGGGTCATCGACATCACCCGGCGCGAGCTCACCCGCGTCGGCGGCGAGCGGGTCAGCCTGACCAGCGCCGAGTTCGACCTGCTGCGCGCGCTGATCGAGCAGCCGAACAAGCCGCTGTCGCGCGACGACCTGATGGCGGCAACCAAGTCGCGCGAGTGGAGCCCGTTCGACCGCAGCATCGATGTGCTGATCGGCCGCATCCGCAAGAAGATCGAGCCCGACCCGTCCGACCCGGTGCTGATCAAGACGGTGCGCAGCATCGGCTACGTGCTGGCCGCCAACGTCCAGCCCTATGCCGGCAGCATGCCCGCGGTCTCGCACCACGCGGCGTGACCTCGGGGGGCGGCGCCCCGGCACGCTTTCGGATTGCACGGTCAGGGCGGCGCCGCGGCGCCGCCCGTCGCATTTTCCGGCGCAGGATTCCGCCCGGCCGCCCGTATCAGCCCACGGACGGCGATGGGCGGAGAGGTTCCGTATGAATCTTCGGCAATACGGCGCACGCTTGACCGGTGTCGCGCGCTCGGCCATGCCAGCGGGCGGAAGGCAGCCGGGATGAGCTTCGCGCAGGCGCGGGCCCAGGCATTCGGCTGCCGCCTTCTGAGCGGGGCGCTGGGCAACGCGGTGGACCGGAACCGGCAGCAAGCGGCCGACGGCGACGACAGCCTGATCCTGGCGGCAGCCGGCGGCGACCGCGGCGCCTTTGCGCGCCTGGTCGACCGTCACAGCGCGCGCGCCTTCGCGGTGGCCTACCGGATGACCGGCAACCGGTCCGACGCCGAGGACGTGGTGCAGGAGGCGTTCATCCGCGCCTGGCGCCACGCCGACCGCTGGCAGCCCGGGCGGGCGGCGTTCTCCACCTGGCTCTACCGCGTGGTGACCAACGCCGCCATCGACCAGAAGCGCCGCCCGCGCCACGACGACCTCGAGGACGTGGCCGAGCCGATGGACGAAACGCCCGACGCCGAGGAAAGCCTGCTGGTGCGCCAGCGCAACGCCGCCATCGCCAAGGCCAGCGCCGCCTTGCCCGACCGTCAGCGGCAGGCGCTGGCGCTGTGCTATGGTGCCGGCCTGTCGAACAAGGCGGCGGCCGACGTGATCGGGGTCAGCGTCAAGGCATTGGAATCGCTGTTGATCCGCGCCAAGCGCGCGCTGCGCGACGATCTGGGCGGCATCTGGGGCGAAGCGACGGGGACGGACTGATGCGATGAGCGAACTGAGCAAATTCCAGGACCGGCTCGATGCCCTCGGCGCCGACCTCGGCCGGTGGCCGGCGCGGGAGCGGGCTTGGGCCCATGCGCTGACCGCGCGATCCACGGACGCCCGTGCGCTGCTGCGCGCGGCCGAGGCGTTCGACCGCGCACTCGCCGGCGCCGTGCCCGACGCGCGGACCGACCGGCTGCGGGCCAGCATCATGGCCGCCCTGCCCGCCCGTGCCGCGGTCGGCGCCGGGCGGATGGCGCGCTCGCTGTGGTGGCTGTGGCCCGGCGGGCTGGCCGGCGCCGCCGCATCGATGGCCATCAGCTTCTATGCCGGCGCGGTCGCCCAGGACACGGTGTGGCCGCAGACCGAAAGCACCGAGGTCGCCGCGCCCGACGATGCCGCCGGCGGCACGCTCGACGACCTGCTGTTCGGCTTCGTGCTCGATTCGGGGGCGGCATGACGCTGAGCGGCCGGACCTCCTGGATCGTCGTCGCGGCCCTGGTGGTCTCCCTGTGCATCAACAGCTTCTTCGTCGGCGCGATCCTGACGCGGCCCGGGCCCCATGACGGCCCCCACCCGCCCGAGCAGCCGCGGGCCGAACTGGCGCAGACCGCCGGCCTTGCGCGCATCCTCGGCAACCTGCCGCCGCCGATCCGCGATTTCCTGCGCGACGAGTTCGAGACGCTGGGCGCGGACATCCCCGGCATGAACCGCGCGCTGCGCCAGGCGCGGCGCGACGTGGTGGCGGTGCTGCGCGCCGAGCCGCTGGACATGGACGCGCTCGACGCGGCGCTGGCCGCGGTGCGGAGCAGGACCACGGAACTGCAGGTCGCGCTGCACGCCATGTTCGTCACGGCGATGCAGGATATGCCGCCTGAGATGCGGGCCGAGGCCGTGGAAATCTGGAGCCGGCAGCGATGACGGACGTCGGGGCGTTCCTGGCGACGACGCGCTACGGGCTGGGCCCGGCACCGGGCGATCTGGACCGCGTTGCGCCGGACCCGGCGGGATGGCTTGCCGGCCAGCTTTCGGCGCCGCCCGCGCTGCCCGCGGCACTGCAGGGGCTGGACGGCTCGGCCGCCCGCATCCGCGCCGTGCTGGAGGCGCTCGACGAGAGCGCCGGCCGGGTGCAGGAATTCTTGCGCGAGCAGGGCCGCGACTGGCACCTGGCCGACCTGACCGCGCGGACCGTCGCGGCGGTGGAGACCGCGACGCCGTTCGTCGAGCGGCTGGTCCACTTCTGGTCGAACCATTTCACCGTATCGAGCACCAAGCCGGCAATCGTCGTCGCGGCGGTCGCCTACGAGAACGAGGCGATCCGCCCGCACGTGCTCGGCCGCTTCGCCGACATGCTGAAGGCGGTGGTCGGCCACCCGGCCATGCTGGTCTACCTCGACAACGCCCAGTCGATCGGCCCGGACAGCCGTGTCGGCAGCCGGCGCGGCCTCGGCCTGAACGAGAACCTGGCCCGCGAGGTGCTGGAACTGCATACCCTCGGCGTCGACGGCGGCTACAGCCAGGACGACGTCCGCGCGCTCGCCGAGATGCTGACCGGCTGGTCGATCGGGCGTGCCGGCGACGGCGATGTCGGCAGCTTCCGCTACCGTCCGATCATCCATCAGCCCGGCGACAAGACCCTGCTCGGCGTTCGCTATCCGGAAGCGGGCCAGGACGAGGCGATCGCCGCGCTGGACGCGCTGGCCCGCCACCCGGCGACCGCGCGCCACCTCGCCGCCAAGCTGGCGCGCCACTTCGTCGCCGACGATCCGCCGCCGGCCGTCGTCGCCCGGCTGGCCGACGTGTATCTGGCCAGCGACGGCAGCCTGGCCGCGCTGGCGGCGGAACTCGTCGCCCTGTTCGCCAGCCTCGCCGATCCGCTGGCCAAGGTGAAGACCCCGCAGGACTTCGTGGTGGCGACGCTGCGCGCGTTCAGCGCGGCGAGCCGGGCCGAGGGCGGCGTGGTCTCGCTGCGCCTGATGGGCCAGTTCCCGTTCGCCGCCCCCTCGCCCGCCGGCTGGCCCGACCGGGCGGCGGACTGGCTGGGCCCGGACGCCCTGCGCAAGCGGATCGACTGGGCGGTCGAGGTCGGCCGCCGCGTGCCGGTGCTGGTCAGCCCGGTCCGCATCGGCCGGCAGACGATCTGGCCGGTTGCGTCGGCGCAGACGCGGTTCACGGTCGAATCGGCGCCCAGCGTCGCCGACGGCGTCGCGCTGCTGCTCGCCAGCCCGGAGTTCCAGAGGAGGTGACGATGCCCTGTCCCGGCGCCGCTTCCTTGCCGCCGCCGGTGTCGGCGCCGCGATGGCCGCGCGGCCGCGGCTGCTGCTGGCCGATGCGCCGACGGAGAGCCGGCTGGTGGTGGTCATCCTGCGCGGCGCGATGGACGGCCTTTCGGCGGTGCCGCCGGTCGGCGATCCCGCCTATCGCGGGTTGCGCGGCGACCTCGCCATCGACGACGCGCTGCCGCTGGACGGCTTCTTCGGGCTGCACCCGGCGCTGGCGCCGCTCGCCGGCTGGTATGCCGAGGGCGCCCTGCTGCCGGTGCATGCGGTGGCGACGCCCTATCGCGAGCGGTCGCATTTCGACGCCCAGGACCTGCTGGAAAACGGCACCGGCATGCCGCACGGCGCCGGCGACGGCTGGCTCAACCGCGCCCTGGCGGCGATGGGCGCGACCGCGCGGCCGGCCGGGCTGGCGATCGCGCAGTCGGCGCCGCTGATCCTGCGCGGCGCGGCGCCGGTCACCACCTGGTCGCCGTCGGTGCTGCCCGGCGCGGATGACGACCTGATGGCGCGGATCGCCGCGATGTATGCCGACGACCCGCTGTTCCGGGAATCGCTCGAAAGTGCGATGGCGCTGGGCGACGCCGCCGGGGCGGGCAGCGCCGGCGGCGGCGCGCGTGCGCAGTTGGCCGAGTCCGTGCGCACGGCCGGCATGCTGCTGGCCCAGGCCGACGGGCCGCGGATCGCCGTGCTGGAGCTGGGCGGCTGGGACACCCATGCCAACCAGGGCGCCGGCAACGGACGCCTGGCCACGGCGCTGACCGGGCTTGCCGAGGCGCTGTCGGGCCTGCGCACGTCGGCCAGCGCAGTCTGGGCACGCACCTGCATCGCCGCGGTCACCGAGTTCGGCCGCACCGCGGTGCCGAACGGAACCCGCGGCACCGACCACGGCACCGGGGCCGCCATGCTGCTGGCCGGCGGTGCCGTGGCGGGCGGACGGGTGTTGGCGGATTGGCCGGGCCTCGGCACCGCGCAGCTCTACGAGGGGCGCGACCTCATGCCGACGACCGATCTGCGCGCCGTGCTGAAAGGCGTCCTGCGCGACCACCTGGGCCTCGCCGACGCTGTGCTGGCGGACGGCGTGTTTCCGCAATCCGGCGCGGTCGCGCCGTTGGACGGCCTCATCCGCGGATGAAGGCCGCCGGCCGGCCGACGGCCGGACCTACAGGCTGCAGATTCCGCCGCTGCCCAGGTCGAGATGGAAGTGGTTGTAGTGGTAGCGGTCCGAGTTCGGCGTCAGCACGGTGTCGAAGTAGCCGCAGGCGCGCTCGGCGAGCCGACGCAGGAATTCGCCCTGCTTGTTGCTCGCATAGAAGTCGTTCTCGACGCTGATCGTCTGGCCGTCGGGCATCTCGAACGCGGCCACGTCCAGCGCCAGGCCGTGGGAATGCTGGGACAGCTTGGCCCGGTTGCCGGTGCTGACCCGACAGGCATAGTCGCTGAGCTGGTGGACGTAGCTGACCGGCTGCGCGAACACTTCCTGCGCCAGCGGCTGCACGACCTCCTGGTCGAACTGCAGCCATTTCAACGCCATTTCGCATTCCAGCTCGGCGTCCGGACCCAGCTCGGCAGCGCCGGTGCGGAAGATGACGGGCTCGTCGATGCCGCAGCCGCGACCGGTGTGGAAGGACTCGCTCGGCTCGAACACTGCGCCGCGGGCACGCAGCAACTCCTGGCACGAACCCTCGGTCGCATAGACCACGTCGGTGCCGACGCTGGCGATGTCGCCGACCTCCAGCGATGCAATCTGTGGAGGACGCTGCGGGACGCAACCCGCCAAGGCAATCAAGGCACACGTCAGCCCGACCCTGCCTCCAGCTCGCATCCCCTGCACTCCGTACCTGTTCTTTGCTTGCCATCTTGCGCCCGCGGCCGCTGTGCAGCCGGGGCCCGAAATGGTTAGAGCGGCCGGGTCAGGCGGGTAAAATTAAAACATCGTAACGAACACGGCGGCCAGACGCCGCGACGGAACCTCTCGATCCGGTCGGAAAAAACCGAAGGATTCTGCGGTGTTACGCAAATCAGCGCAGATGCGCCGCAGGGTGAAATCAGTGTTAGGTCTCGATCATCTCCGACAAATTCGATCCGTTACTGCCGTGCGCTCCGAGTCATGACCGCTTCCGTTCGGGCTGGTCCTGCATCGTACCGACGCCGGCGGGGACGCCGGCGTCGGGTAAGCGGCACGGGGCTGCGCGCGGGAACGGTCTCGTCGCGGGAAGCGCCGGACGATCGCGTTAGCGCTGCGATGCTCAGTGCACGTAGGCGCCGGTGCCGGGCATCGCCTGGGCCGGCGTGTCGTCCATCAGCTCGCGCAGCCGGTTGCGGGCGCGCGACAGACGCGAGCGCACGGTGCCGATCGGCACGCTGAGGGCCTCGGCGGCGTCCTGGTAGCTCATGCCCTCGGCGCCGACCAGGGTCAGCACGCGACGGTCCTGGTCCGACAGCTTGGCGAAGGCGCGGCGGAAGTCGCGCAGTTCGACCCGGCTCTCCTGCGTCGCCGACACCGGGAACAGGTCCTCGCATTCGGTGCAATCCATGCTGCCGGCCCAGCGCGCGCGGCGGCGGATCTCGTTGATGTGCGTGTTGCGCAGAATGGTGAACATCCAGGCCCGCAGATTTGTGCCGGGCTTGAACTGGTTGATGTTGCGCAGGGCCCGCTCAAGGCAGGTCTGAACCAGATCGTCGGCATTGTCGCCGCCACGGGTCATCGACCGGGCATAGGCCAGAAGACGGGGCATCAGGGCCTGAATCTCGACAGTCAACGTAGCGCTCATCGCTTCCTCCAAGTATTGAAAACTTGATGAAGCAATGATGATTCTTCGCGATGTCGTAATCAATCAAACTCGCGTCGGTCAGATGGACCTGTTCATCATTATAACGCACCAGCACCACTACACTATGAACCTCAACCTGTTCTTCATTGTCCTGTTCCATATCATGAGCGACCTGCGCCAGCTCCGCGACTGGCGGATGCGGCACCGGTGGCATAGGATATGGAACTGACGTCACTGATGGAAAAATGGCCGGCGGAGCGGCGAGGCATGGCAGACGCGACCCGCGAGGTGCGGACGGTCAAGTTCCAGCTGATGTTGAGCGAGGCCGAACTCGGCCTGATCGACGACTGGCGCTTTGCCAACCGGATGCCGACCCGTGCCGCCGCGATCCGCGCCCTGATCGGCCGCGGGCTGGCCGCCGACGCAAGTCCGCCGGCGCAGCCGCCGGCGTAGCGCCGCTGTGCGGCGTCACAGGCTCCAGTAGGCGACGCCGTCGCCGACCGCGTCCGGTTCCAGCGCCGACTTGATGTCGACCAGCACGCCGCGTCCGCCGAGGATCGCGCCCAGCCGTCCGGCACCCAGCGCGAGATATTCGCGATGGGCGACGGCCAGGACCAGCGCATCGAGCCCGTGCAGGTCGGCGAGGTCCGGCGTCAGCGCGATGCCGTATTCTGCCGCGGTCTCCGCCGCATCGGCGTGCGGGTCGTGGACCAGACACTCGGCACCATAGGCCCGAAGCCGGGCGACGATATCCGGCACCCGGCTGTTGCGGATGTCGGACACGTTCTCCTTGAAGGTGACGCCGAGCACGCCGACACGGGGCGCGCGGCCGTAGCCGCAGGTCTGCAACACCAGCTGCAGCACCCGGTCGGCGACATAGGCGCCCATGCCGTCGTTGACCCGGCGGCCGGACAGGATGACGTGCGGCTGGTAGCCGACCTGCTCCGCCCGCGCAGTCAGGTAATAGGGGTCGACGCCGATGCAGTGGCCGCCGACCAGGCCGGGGGTGAACGGCAGGAAGTTCCACTTGGTGCGGGCGGCGGCCAGCACGTCGGCGGTGCGCAGGCCAAGCCGGTCGCAGATCATCGCCAGCTCGTTCATCAGCGCGATGTTCAGGTCGCGCTGGGTGTTCTCGATCACCTTGGCGGCCTCGGCGACCGCGATCGACGGCGCCCGGTGCAGCCCGGCGGGGATCGCGGGCCCGTAGATCGCGCATAGCCGGTCCAGCGTCTGCGGACTGTCGCCCGCCACCACCTTCACGATCCGCGTGACGGTGTGCTCGCGGTCGCCGGGATTGATCCGCTCCGGCGAATAGCCGACGGCGAAGTCGCTGCGCCAGCGCATGCCGGAGGCCTGCTCCAGCCGCGGCACGCACACGGTCTCGGTCAACCCCGGATAGACGGTCGATTCGAACGCCACCACCGCGCCCGGCCGCATCGCCTTGCCGACCGCGTCGCAGGCAGACAGGATCGGCCGCAGGTCGGGACGGCGGCTGTCGTCGATCGGGGTCGGCACCGTCACCACAAAGGCGGTCGCCTCGGCCAGCGCGGCGGCATCTTGGGTGAAGCGCACGGTGGAGGCGCGCAGCGCCTCTGCCCCGACTTCGCCGGTCCTGTCATATCCTCTGTTCAGCTCGTCGATTCGGGATGGCGCGATGTCGTAGCCGATGACGTTGGCGAACGCGCCGCCGAAGGCGTGCGCCAACGGCAGGCCGACATAGCCGAGCCCGATCACGGCGATGATTTCGTCGGAAGGATGCATCTTTCCCGGCGGTCGATGGTTATGTCCGGCGCGGAGGCAGGATTTGCGGTGAGCGTTCGATATGGTAATCGGCCCGCCTGTTCCAGCGAATTGTCGACGGAAAGGGGCGGCGCTTGAAGATCGTGGTCACCGGCGCAGCCGGCTTCGTCGGCATGAACGCGGCACGGGCGCTGCTCGACCAGGGCCATGCGGTCGTCGGCATCGACAACCTCAATCCGTATTACAGCGTGAAGCTGAAGCGCGACCGGCTGGCGCGGCTCGAAGGGCCGGGATTCAGCTTCGTCGAGGCCGACATCGCCGACCGTGCGGCGATCGAGGCGGCGCTGCAGCCGCACGGCGACGCCAGCCACATTCTGCACCTGGCCGCGCAGGCGGGCGTGCGCCATTCGCTGGTCGACCCCTACGCCTATGTCGCCAGCAACGTCATGGGCCAGCTGGTACTGCTGGAAGCGGCGCGGCGGCTGCCGCGGCTGGAGCGCTTCGTCTACGCCTCCACGTCGTCGGTCTACGGTGCGCTGAAGGACATCCCGTTCAGCGTGCGCCAGTGCACCGACAAGCCGGTGTCGATCTACGCGGCGACCAAGCTGGGTGGCGAGCACCTCGCCCGGGTCTACGCCGACAGCTTCGGCATCGCCTGCGTCGGCCTGCGCTTCTTCACCGTCTACGGTCCGTGGGGCCGGCCGGACATGGCGACGTGGCTGTTCACCGAGGCGATCCTGCAAGGCCGGCCGATCCCGGTGTTCAACAACGGCGACATGCGCCGCGACTTCACCTATGTCGACGACATCGTCGCCGGCATCTGCGGCGCGCTGACGCGGCCGCTGCCGCCCGATTCGGACGGGCTCGCCAACCGGATCTACAACCTGGGCAACCACCGGGCCGAGGCGCTGCTCGATTTCATCGGGGTGATCGAGCGCTGCCTCGGCCGCAAGGCCGAGCTGCGGATGGAACCGATGCAGCAGGGCGACGTGCGCGAAACCTTCGCCGATATCGCCGAGAGCCGGGCCGACCTCGGCTTCGCCCCCAAGGTCACGATCGACGAGGGCATCCCGCGCTTCATCGATTGGTACCGGTCGTACCACAACCTATCTTAGCGGCACGGCCCGGCGAACCGCTTGCCCCGCCCGTGCCACAACTCTAGCCTAAACGGCAGTTCATCCAGCCAGGTCATGGCAGCAGGACAGGGATCGGGCCGCAGGACGTGACGACCGAGCATAGCGAGAGCGCCTCGACCGTGCTGAAGGGTGTCGTGGCGCACCAAGAGCCCGAGACCATCACGATCGACGAGATCCTGGCCGCCCTGCACCATCGCGGGTTCGGCCTGCTGTTCATCCTGCTGGCGATCCCGAACCTGCCGCCGATCCCGATGATCCCGGGCGTGTCCACCCTGTTCGGCGTGCCGATGTTCATCCTGGCGCTGCAGTGGACGCTGGGCCGCGACCGCCCGACCCTGCCGCGCTCGATCGGCCGCAAGGCGTTCAGCCGCGCCAAGTTCAACAAGGCGATCGGCAAGGTGCTGCCGCTGCTGCGCGGCGTCGAGCGGCTGGCGCGGCCGTCGATGGAAGGCGTGCTGTCGCGCCGGTTCGAGGTGTTCTTCGGCTGTTTCGCGATGGTGTTCGCGGTGGTGCTGGCCGCCCCGCTGCCGTTCTCGAACCTGCTGCCGGCCTATGGCCTGGCCGCGCTCGGCATCGGCCTGCTGGAGAAGGACGGGCGCTTCGCCGTGCTCGGCTGGCTGATCGGCATCGGCGGGATCGTCTTCCTGGTCTGGATCTGGACCTTCGCGATCAACGAACTGATCGCCTTCGCCAACTGGGCGTTCGGCTGAACCGCGAGCCGAAGCCTCAACCGCCTTCGCGCAGCTCGCTGAGCCGGCCGTCGTCGTCCAGCACATAGTAGCTTGGCGCCACCCTGAGGCCGCGCTCGACCTCCTGCACCACGTCGGGCGTGTCGATCGGGTCGGCCACCAGCAACCGGCTGTCCGGCCGGAACTCGACGCCGTAGGTCGACGACACCGAGGCGACGGCCGCGCCGGTCGTGCAGTCGATCACCACCGCCAGCGGCGCCACGCCGCTCAACAGATTGACCTGCAGCACCACATAGTGGCCGGCGAAGTTGGGCTGGGTCTCGTACTGGGCCTCGAGGTCCAGCGGATCGGCCTCGGCCAGCATCGGATGGCTGGCGGGGTCGAGCGCCGCGAAGGCGCCTTCGAACAGTGCGTCGGCCGGGAAATCGGCGAACTGATGGTCCCACGCCTCCATCGCCACGTTCTGCACCGTGCTGCGGTGGGCGGCGCGCTGGTCCTCCAGCAGGTTGTATGTCTCCACGGTCAGCGTGCCGCTGGTGACCAGCCCGTTGGCGGCCTGGTAGCGCGCAATCGCCGTCGCCGTCGCCGGGCCGAGCACGCCGTCGGCCGCCGCCGACAGGTAGCCCAGCTCGCGCAGCAGCTGCTGGGCGCGCTGCAGGCTCCAGAAGTCCATGATCTGGGTGGCCGCGTTGTCCTCGCCGCGCAGCGCGTTCAGGGTCTCCAGGGTCAGCGTGCCGGTCACCCGCAGGCCGTTGGCCGCCTGGAACTGGCGCATCGCCTCCTCGGTCTTGCTGCCGCTCATGCCGTCGGCCGGGCCCGGATCGAAGCCGGCGTCGGCGAGCAGGCGCTGCGCCTCGGCGATGAACGGGTTCTCGCGCGGGATGTCGGTCACATCGCGCGCCCGCGCCCGCAGCCGCTCGAACGTCTCCGGCGTGATTGTGCCGGTACGGCGCAGGTTCTCGTCGGCCTGGAACCGGCTGACGGCGCGCACCGTCTCCGGCCCCATCACGCCGTCGGCGGTATTGACCTCGTAGCCGAGCAGCTTCAGCCATTCCTGGGCGTCGGCGACCATCGGGTCGGTCTGGGTCTGCTCGTGCGGCGCGCGCAGGCGCAGCCGCTCAAGCGTCGCCGGCGTCAGCCGGCCGTTGCGGTTCAGCCCCTCGGCACGCTGGAACGCAGCGATGGCCGACGACGTCGCCGGCCCCATCTCGCCGTCGGCGTCGAGGTCGCCATAGCCCAGCGCGGTCAGCAGCAGCTGGGCCTCGCGCACGTCGGGGTCGCCCCCGGCGGCGCCGTCCTCGCCCCCGCCGCCGGCGCGGCTGCGCAGCGCGCTCAGCGTCTCCGGGTTGAGCTGGCCGTTGGCGACGATGCCGGCGGCACGCTGGAACGCCTGCAGCGCATTCTGCGTGCGCGATCCCATGGCACCGTCGTCCGGTCCGGGGTCGTAGCCGAGCGAGGCGAGGATGCGCTGCGCCTCCGCCAGGTCGCTCGAAGTTGTCCCGGCACTGCTGGAGCTGGCGGTGACGCCGCTGGCGCGCGACTGCAGCACCCCCCAGGTGTAGTCGTCGATCTGGCCGGTGGGGGTGATGCCGTTCTCGTCCTGGAAGCGCTGCACCGCGTTGCGGGTCGCCGGCCCGGCAAGGCCGTCGACCGCGCCGGAGTAGTAGCCGAGGCCGGAGAGGATCTGCTGCGCGCGCTGCAGCCGCTCCGCCTCGTCGGCATGGGCCCCGGCGGCGACCAGGCCCAGCGCCAGGCCCAGAGCGAGCCCGGCACCGGCGCGCCGGCCCGCGTCGGCCGCGCTGCGAACGAATCTGCGATACGCCATGTCAGGAGGCATAGGCCAATTCATCGGGTTTGCCACGATCCTTGTGCGTGCGCGGCTCGCGCTGCCCGTCGCTCTCCATGCGGCGGAACGACATCCGGACCCGGAGTCCGGGCTCGTTGTCCTCCAGGGTCAGGGCGGCGCCGTGCAGCTTGGCAACGGCCGCGACCATAGCCAGGCCGAGCCCGTTGCCGACGGTCGAGCGCGCCGGGTCCAGCCTGGCCGAACGCTGCAGCACATATTCGCGCTTGTCCTCGGGTATCCCGGGGCCGTTGTCGCCGACAAAGAAGTCAACTTCGTGGCCGTGCTGCGAGACCACCAGGTCGACCCGCTGGCTGCCGCCGGCATATTTGATCGCGTTGTCGATCAGGTTGGCCATCGCCTGCATCAGCAGCTGGCGGTGGCCCTTGATGATCGCGCCCGGCCGGCTGCGGGCGATCATCATCATGCCGGCATCCTCGACCGCGGGTTCGTAGAGCTCGGCCACCTCCTGCACCAGGTCGTTGAGGTCGACCGGCTTCAGCTCCGACTGCAAGGCCCCGGTCTCGACCGTGGCGATGCTGAGCAGGGCGGAGAAGACGCCCAGCAGGCGGTCGGCGTCGAGGATCGCCTGGTCGATCGCCGACTTGTATTCCTCCAGCGTGCGCTCGCGCGTCAGCACCTGTTCCAGCCGCGCCTTGATCCGCGTCAGCGGGCTGCGCAGGTCGTGGGCGATGTTGTCGGTCACGTCGCGCATGCCGGCCATCAGCCGCTCGATCTGGTCGAGCATGGCATTGAGATTGGACGACAGCTCGTCGAACTCGTCGTCGGCGCCCTTCAGCGCGATGCGTTCGTGCAGGTCGCCCTGCATGATCCGCTCGGTGGTACGGTTGATCGCCTCGACCCGGCCCAGCATGCGGCGGCTGACGAAGACGCCGCCGGCCAGGCCCAGGCTCAGCGTCACGATCAGCAGCCAGCCGAAGGACTCCTGCAGCATGGTCTGCACCGCGACGCGCTCGTTCATGTCGCGGCCGACCAGCAGGCGATAGCGTCCGGGCAGCAGCACGGTCATCGCCTCGACCGGGTGGATCACCTCCTTGCCGTCCTCGATGCGCAGGATGGTGAACCGGACCAGCCCGTCGACGTCCTCCGGCACGCTCGGCCAGGCATCCAGGTTGCCGGCGCGCACGGTGTAGTCGGGGTTGGTCAGCACATAGATGCGGTCGCCCCTGATTTCCGGCGCGCTGCGGCGGCCGATCAGGTCGGTGAACTCGTCGATGTTGGCCAGGCTCGGGTGTTCGACCAGCCCCTCGATCTCGGCGATCAGGGTGTCGACCGTCTGCCGCTCGACGAAATTGAACGTGATCCAGTAGACCAGCCCGACCAGAATCAGGGCCGACGTGCCGAAGACCGTGATGTAGACCAGCGCCAGGCGGAAGGCGGTGGTCCGGAACAGCCTAACCCTGGATGCTGAGCCTGTAGCCGGCGCCGCGGACGGTGTGGAGGATGGGCGTGTCGAATCCCTTGTCGACCTTCTGGCGTAGTCGGCTGATGTGGACGTCGATGACATTCGTCTGCGGATCGAAGTGGTAGTTCCAAACACCCTCGAGCAGCATCGTGCGCGTCACGACCTGTCCGGCATGGCGCATAAGATACTCCAGAAGCTGGAATTCGCGCGGCTGTAAATGAATGGTCTGGCCGGATCGCTTCACGGTCCGCGCCAGCAGGTCCATTTCCAGGTCGCCGACGGTCAGGTTGGTCGCCTCGGCGCCGGCCTGCTCAGACCGGCGGATCAGCGATTCCACCCGGGCCAGCAGCTCGGAAAAGGCATAGGGCTTGGTCAGATAGTCGTCGCCGCCGGCGCGCAGCCCGGTCACCCGCTCGTCGACCTTGTCGAGCGCGCTGAGGATCAGGACCGGGGTGGTCCGTCCCTCCTCGCGGATCTTGGAGATGATCGACAGGCCGTCGAGGCCCGGCAGCATGCGGTCGACGATCATCGCGTCGTAGCGCCGCGACAGGGCCATGGTCAGCCCCTCTTGGCCGGTGCTGGCACGGTCGACCACGTAGCCGCATTCGCTCATGCCCTTGACCAGATGGGCTGCGGTCTCCTTGTCGTCCTCGATCACCAGCATGCGCATGGCAGCATCCCCTGCTAGGCGTCGGCCTGCGCCGACGCCGGTCTCGGTTCGATTGACCCGCCCGACGCGGCCCTGTGCCGCCGGGCGGGAGGCCGGCGCCGGCGGGCAATGCAGCCCCGCCGGCACCGCATGGGTCACGCCGTCAGGAGGCGTCGACCGGCAGCGCGACGAAGCG
Organism: Alphaproteobacteria bacterium; assembly: GCA_041396705.1. Lineage (NCBI taxonomy): Bacteria > Pseudomonadati > Pseudomonadota > Alphaproteobacteria > Alphaproteobacteria bacterium. The sequence continues at coordinate 56,454 of JAWKYB010000012.1, read as the reverse complement.
GCGGTCGCCATCGCGCTCGATCAGCAGCGCGACCGACCGGCCCTCCTCGCCGGCGATCGCGCCGATCGCGGTGGCCAGATCCTCTGCGCTTTCCACGGCGTGGCCACCCACGGCCAGGATCACGTCGCCGGTGCGCAGGTCGGCCTTTTCCGCCGCCGAATCCTGGCGGACTTCGGTGATCACCAGGCCGCGCGCCTTGCCGTCCTGGCCGCGCCAGCCATAGTCCTCGGCCGGCGCCACGGCGAGGCCCAGCCGGCCGAGCAGCATGCCCTGCGCCGGCGGCTCGGCCGACGCCTGCTGGCCGGCGGCATCGAGGGTGCCGACCGTCACCGGCAGCACGATCGCCTCGCCGTTGCGCAGCACCTGCATGTCCACCGTGGCGCCCGGCGCCGTCGCCGCCACCAGCCGGGGCAGGTCGCGCATCCGCTCGACCGCATGCCCGTCGAAGCCGGTGATCAGGTCGCCGACCTGCACGCCCGCCAGTTCCGCCGGCGTGCCGGCCCGCACGTCGGCGACCAGCGCGCCGGTGGGTTCGTCGAGGCCCAGCGCCATGGCGAGATCGTCGGTCACTTCCTGGATCTGCACGCCGAGGAAACCGCGCTCGACCACGCCGTCGTTCAACAGCGAATCGATGACGGATTCGGCGATCGACGCCGGCACGGCGAAGCCAATGCCGACGCTGCCCCGGCTGGGGCTGACGATGGCGGTGCTGACGCCGATCACGTGGCCGGAGACATCGAACACCGGGCCGCCGGAGTTACCCGGATTGATCGGCGCGTCGAACTGGATGTAGTCGTCATAGGGACCCGAATGCAGGTCGCGGTCGGTTGCCGAGACGATGCCGGCGGTGACGGTGCCGCTGAGGCCGAACGGGCCGCCGACGGCCACCACCCAGTTGCCGATGCGCAGCGAATCGCTGTCGCCCCAGGCCACAGTCGGGAAGGGTCCGTCGCCCTCGATCTTCAGCAGCGCCAGGTCGGTGCTCGGGTCGGTGCCGACGATGGCCGCGTCATATTCCGCACCGTCGGCCAGGGTCACGGCGACGAAATCGGCTCCGTCGACCACGTGGTTGTTGGTGACGATGTAGCCTTCGGCGTCGATGATGAAGCCGGAGCCGGAGCCATCACCGCCCGCGGCCCGCCGCGGTCGTCGAATTCCGGGCCGTCGGGCGCGTCGAACCGGTCGAACGGGCCGAAACGGAACGGCCCGGGTTGGCCCGGCATCCCGCCGCCCGGGTTCCACACGCCGGTCTGCCGCGATTCGACCGCCACATGCACCACGGCCGGCAGCACCTGCTCGACCATGTCGGCGAAGTCGGGCCCGATCGCCTGCGCCTGGGCGCCGGCGACCGATCCGAAAAGCGCCAGCGAAGCGAGAAGCGGCACGCTGACGCGCGTCGTACCGCAGGTTGTCATGTCCACCATGAATGGTTCCCCATTTGGTTCGATGGCGCGTCAGTTAGGTGCACAATAAGGCGGGATCTTGGCTGCGAGATGAAGAGTTCCTCTCTGTAAGATTAATCATGATTAACCACGTCGGCGGGCTCGCCGTCAGTGCCCGCCGTCACGGACTCCGCCGGCTAGCCGCCGAATTCCGGCCAGATCACGCGGTCGCCCGGCGCGATACCGAGCCGCTCGCAGGTGCCGCCGTTGACCTCGAGCACGGCACGCACCGGGCCGCGCGACGGCACCGGCGTCGTCGACAGCGGCACGGTCCTCTCGGCAATGTGATGCACGAGTCCGTCCGCGTCGATGAACAGCATGTCCAGCGGCAGCAACGTGTTCTTCATCCAGAACGAGGTCTCGCGCGGCTGTGCGTAGACGAACAGCATGCCGGCGTCGGCGGCCATCTCCTGCCGGAACATCAGGCCGACCGCCATGTCCTGCGGCGTGCGCACCACCTCCACCTCGAACCGGTGCATCACCCCCTCGGCGGTGACGATGTCGAGCGTGCCCTGCTCCACGGCGGACGCGCCGGTCGCGGCGCCCAGGGCCAGAAGCACGGCGATCGCCGCCGCCATTCGACGCAGAATCAGGCTCATCATGCTTTTCCTCTCGGCGGTTGCGCGCCGCTCAGGGCGCGAGCGCGGCAGCGGCCACCTGCTCGACTGCCGGGCGAATCGGACCTTTTCGTGGCGGATCGGCCAACGTGGTGAACCAGTGCGCCGGCGGGTTGCGGCCGGCCTGCCGGTGCCAGGTCAGCGACCGCAGCACCGCCTCGGCCGCCGGCGGCAGCCGGTCGGGAATCGGCTGGCCGTTCAGCGTCGCCCAGACCCCCGCCCAGCAGCGGCCGACCGACCAGGGATTGTAGCCGCCGCCGCCCAGCACCAGCCGGCGCGGCGCCAGCGCCATCGCCCGCGCCACCGCATGCCACAGCGCGCGGTTCGACAGGCCGAGCTTGCTCATCGGATCGTCGGCCAGCGCGTCGGCGCCGCACTGGATCACCACCGCTTCCGGCGCAAAGGTGCGCCCCAGCGGCACCACCACCTCGTCGATCAGCAAGGCCATCTCGCTGTCGTTGAAGTCGCGCGGCACCGGCAGGTTCCGGGCCATGCCGCCGGCGCGGTCGTCGGCCGCGCCGGTGAACGGCCAGCGGCTCTGTTCGTGGATCGACACGGTCAGCACGCGGTCGTCGTCGGCAAACGCGTCCTGCACCCCGTCGCCGTGATGGGCGTCGACGTCGACGTAGTAGATCCGGCGCAGACCCTGGTCGAGCAAGCCGAGGATCGCCAGCACTGGGTCGTTGAAATAGCAGAACCCGCTGGCCCGGTCGGCCCGGCCGTGGTGGGTGCCGCCGGCCGGGCTGTAGACGGTGCCGCCGTCGCGCAGCAGGCCGGCAGCCAGGATGGCAGCGCCGGAGGCGGTGGCCGGCCGCCGGAACATCTCGGCGAAGACGGGGTTGTCGATCCGACCCAGGTTGTAGCGCTCGCGCACCGCTGCGCTGACCTGCTGGCTCTCCTCCGCCTCGATCACCGCCCGGATGTAGTCGGGGTCGTGAAAGCGCGCGAGCTGGGCCGGTGTGGCGCGCGGGCTGTCGACATAGACTTCCTCTGGAAGCCAGCCGAGCGCGCGGCACAGGTCGATGGTGGTCGACACCCGCGGAATCGCCAGCGGGTGCTTCGGCCCGTAGGACGACAGCCGATAGATCTCGCTGCCGATGAACACCGGCGCCGCCGCGGGGTCGGGCAGCCGGGCCGCCGGCAGGGCATCGGTGACGGCGGGCTTGCCAAACGGGTCGTCGGGTCCCATCCTCTTTTCCAGCACTAGGGGGAGCCGCCCGGGCGGCTGAGAGGCTTCGTGAGAGAAGCGACCCCTTGAACCTGATCCGGTTCGCACCGGCGTAGGAATAGTGGCGTTGCACACCGAAGTCGACCAGCCGTCCGACATCACCCCGCTTCGCAACCCGGCCGCGCCGGGCGTGCACATGCGCCGTGCGCACCTGGACTATGGCGGCACGGTGCTGTTCGACGACCTGTCGCTGCACCTGCCGGGCGGGCGCTGGACCGCCATGCTGGGCCCCAGCGGTGTCGGCAAGACCAGCCTGTTGCGCATGATCGCCGGGTTGCAGCCCGGGGCCGAGGTCGCCGACGACGAGGGCCGGCCGCTGGCCGGCCGGGTCGCCTGGATGGCCCAGGCCGACCTGCTGCTGCCCTGGGCGAGCGCGGTCGACAACGTTGTCATCGGCGCGCGGCTGCGCGGCGAACGCCCCGACCGGGCGGGCGCGCGCGACCTGCTCGGCCGCGTCGGGCTGGCGCGGCGGGCCGACGCCAGGCCGGCGGAACTGTCGGGCGGCGAGCGCCAGCGGGTGGCGCTGGCCCGCACGCTGATGGAAGACCGGCCCATCGTGCTGATGGACGAGCCCTTCTCCGCGCTGGACGCCGTCACCCGCGCCCAGCTGCAGGACCTGGCGGCGACGCTGCTGGACGGCCGCACGGTGCTGCTGATCACCCACGACCCGCTGGAGGCGCTGCGGCTGGGCGACAGCGTGCTGGTGCTCAGCGGCCAGCCGGCGCGCTTCGCGCCGCCGATCGGCCCGCCCGGCGCGCGGCCGCGGCCGGTGGACGACCCGATCCTGCTGCGCCAGCAGGGCGCGCTGCTGGCGCAGCTGGCCGGTCATGCGGCACCGGCGCCCGGCCGCGCCGCGGCGGGCGGGCGCTGATGACCCTGCTGCGTCCGCTGATCATTGCCGCCGTTCTGATCGGCGGCTGGGAGGCGTTCGTCCGGCTGACCGGGCAGCCGACCTTCATCCTGCCGCCGCCGAGCCTGGTCGCAGTGACGCTGGTCGAACGCAGCGACATCCTGGTCGGCCATTTCGGCGTGACCGTGGGCGAGATCCTGCTCGGCTTCGTCTGCGGCGCGCTGCTCGGCAGCGCATCCGCGCTGGCGCTGGCCTATTTCCGCGGCGCCCGGCGCTGGCTGCTGCCGCCGCTGGTGGTCAGCCAGGCGGTGCCGGTGTTCGCGCTGGCGCCGGTGCTGACGCTGTGGATCGGCTATGGCATCGGCTCCAAGGTCGCGATGGCCACGCTGATCATCTTCTTCCCGGTCACCGCGGCCTTCTACGACGGCCTGCGCCGCACCGACCCCGGTTGGCTGGACCAGGCCCGGGTGATGGGCGCAGACCGCTGGCGCACGCTGCTGCACCTGCAGCTGCCGGCCGCCCTGCCCGCCTGCGCCTCGGGCCTGCGCGTGGCCGCGGCGGTGGCGCCGATCGGCGCGGTGGTCGGCGAGTGGGTCGGCGCCTCGTCGGGGCTCGGCTATCTGATGCTGCACGCCAACGCCCGCGGCCAGGTCGACCTGATGTTCGCCGCGCTGGCGCTGCTCGCCGCCTTCTCGGTCGCGCTCTACTTCGGGCTCGACCACGCCCTGCGACGGCTGATGCCGTGGCAGCCGGACAGCGGCGAATCCCCGCGTCCCGCCTCATCCTAGCCCGCACGAGGAATCACCGATGACCCGAGCCTGCCGTGCCGTCGCCCTTGCCGCCACGCTTTCGCTCGTCGCCACCGTGGCGACGGCACAGGACCGCCTGACGGTCCTGCTGGACTGGTTCGTCAACCCCGATCACGCGCCGCTGGTCGTTGCGCAGGAACGGGGTATCTTCGCCGCGCACGGGCTCGAGGTAGAGCTGGTGGCGCCGGCGGACCCCAACGACCCGCCGAAGCTGGTCGCCGCCGGCCAGGCCGAGCTTGCCGTCGGCTACCAGCCACAACTGCACTTCCTGGTCAACGAGGGGCTGCCGCTGATGCGGGTCGGCACCCTGGTGGCGACCCCGCTGAACGCGCTGGTGGTGCTGGCGGATTCGGACATCCGGTCCGTCGCCGACCTGGCCGACCGGCGCATCGGCTACTCGGTCGCCGGCTTCGAAGACGCGCTGCTCGGCGCGATGCTGGAGCACAACGGCCTCGGCCTCGACGATGTCGAGCTGATCAACGTCAACTTCTCGCTGTCGCCGGCCCTGATGGCGGGCCAGGTCGACGCGGTGATCGGCGCGTTCCGCAATTTCGAGCTGAACCAGATGGCCATCGAAGGCATGCCGGGCCGCGCCTTCTATGTCGAGGAAGAGGGCGTGCCGAGCTACGACGAGCTGATCTTCCTGGCCCGTCCGGACATGGCCGGCGACCCGCGGCTCGGGCGTTTCATGCAGGCGCTGACCGAAGCGGTGCAGTACCTGGTCAACCACCCGGACGAGAGCTGGGCGATGTTCGTGGCCGCCTATCCGGAGCTGGACGACGAGCTCAACCGACGGGCCTGGGGCGATACGCTGGTGCGCTTCGCACTACGACCGGCCGCGCTCGACCGCGGCCGCTACCAGCGCTTCGCCGATTTCCTCGCCGGCCGCGGCCTGATCGACGCGCCGCCGCCGGTGGAGCGCTACGCGGTCGGCCTGGACTGACCGGCCGGGCGCGAATTGCAATCCGGGAAGGCGCACACTAGGGTCGCCCGACCGGAGCGGCAGAGCGGCCCAGACCATGAGCATCAAGACGATCCTGGTACACCTTGCCAACGACGCCGGGCATCGCGCCCGGCTGGACGCCGGCCGGGCATTGGCGCGCCGCTACCAGGCGCATCTGCTGCTGCTGTACATCACCTCGCCGGTGCACATGCCGGCCGCCGCCGCCGGCCGCGCCGCCTCCGCCGTGTATCTGGAGGAGGCGCACGAGCGGGCGCGCGAGCGCGCCGCCGAGATCGAGGCCGAGATGGCCCGCACCCGGATCGGGCCGGACATGTCGTGGGAATTCCGCATCGACGGCGGCAAGCACATCGAGGTACTGACCGAGTATTCCCATTTCGTCGACCTAGCGATCGTCGGCCAGCCGCCGGAGCGGGAAGCGACAGACCTGGTGACGCTGCACCGGCCCGACGACCTGGTGCTGACCGCGGGCTGCCCGGTGATGGTGATGCCCCCGGTGGCGGCGGCGCCGGACCTCACCGGACCGGTGCTGGTCGCCTGGAAGGCGTCGAAGGAGGCGAGCCGGGCCGTTCACGGCGCCCTGGCCTTCCTCGCCACGGCGCCGAAGGTCTATGTGCTGCCGGCGCGACGCAAGGGCGGGCTGGAGACGCCGGGCGTGATGATCGGCGACTACCTCGCCCGCCATGGCGCCGACGTCGAGGTGCTGCCGGAGGACGACGACCGCGGCGAGCCGGGCGAGCGCATCCGGGCGCGGGCCCGCGAGCTGGACTGCAAGCTGATCGTGATGGGTGCGTACAGCCGTTCGCGCCTGTCCGAATTCATCTTCGGCGGCACCACGCGGCACATGCTGTGCAACGTCGACGTGCCGGTGCTGATGTCGAACTGAGCGCCCGGCCGCTAGAGGAAGAACACCAGCGTGGTCAGCCCGAACAGCGGCATCAGTAGGACGATCGACCACACCATGTAGCCGAAGAAGCTCGGCATCTTGACGCCGCGCTCCTCGGCGATCGACCGCACCATGAAGTTGGGCGCGTTGCCGATGTAGGTGACGGCGCCCATGAACACGGCGCCGGCCGAGATCGCCAGCAGCGTGCCCGCATGTTCGGTCATCAGCGCGGTCGCGTCGCCGCTGGCGGTGTTGAAGAACACCAGATAGGTCGGCGCGTTGTCGAGGAAGCTGGACAGGATTCCGGTCAGCCAGAAATAGGCCGCGTCGACGGGCTGGCCGTCGGCACCGGTCACCGCGTCGACCACCACGCCGAGCGCGCCCGCCGAGCCCGCGCGCAGGATGGCGATCGCCGGCACGATGGTGATGAAGATGCCGGCGAACAGCTTGGCCACCTCCAGGATCGGGAACCAGGAGAAGCCGTTGGCGCGCCGGCTTTCGTTGCGGGTCAGCCACAGCGACAGCAGCGCCACGCCGACCAGCAGCGCCTCGCGCAGCACGTTCTGCAGCTCCAGCGGCACGTGATAGATCTCGAACGTGACCCCGGGCTTCCAGACGCCGCTGAGCAGGACGGCGGCGACCACGCCGGCCAGCAGCAGGATGTTGACCTTGCCCTCCACGCCGAGGTGGGTGAGCGCGTGCGCGGCCTCCTCCAGGTCGTCGCCGATGCCGGGCTTGTTGTGCTTGCCCTCGCGGGCGAACAGCACCGACTCGATCACGCCGTAGATCACCAGCAGCGCGACCGACAACAGCGCCATCGGCGCCAGCATGTGCACGGTCGGCCAGAAGAACGACACGCCCTTGAGGAAGCCGAGGAACAGCGGCGGGTCGCCCAGCGGCGACAGCGATCCGCCGATGTTGGCCACCAGGAAGATGAAGAAGACGACCGTGTGCACCTTGTAGCGACGGTCCTCGTTGGCGTTGAGCAGCGGGCGGATCAGCAGCATGGCAGCGCCGGTGGTACCCATCCAGCTGGCGATCACGGTGCCGAGAAACAGGATCGCGACGTTGACCCCGGGCGTGCCCTTCAGGCGGCCGGTCACCCGCACGCCGCCGGAGACCGTGAACAGCGCGAACAGCAGGATGATGAATGGCAGATACTCCAGCAGGGCGACGTGGATCAGCTCGTAGAGCGCCAGGTCGAAGCCGAAGGCGATGGTGAACGGGATCAGGAAGGCGAAGGCCCAGAACGCGCTGACCTTGCCGAAATTGTGGTGCCAGAAATTCGGCGCGAACAGCGGGAACAGCGCGATCGAAAGCAGGATGCCGACGAACGGGACGATCCAGAAGATGCCGAGCTCGGCGCCGTCCAGGTGCGGCGCACCCTCGGCCTCGGCGGCCACGGCGGTCGCGCCTGCGGTCAGCCACAGCGCGGCCGCCCCCGCGGCCGCGGCGGCACTGCGCCGGGCGATGGTCATCCGTGTTGGAGCGATGGCCATCGGCCTCCCCGTCGGTCTCGGTGCGGGCTCGGCGAAGCCCAAAGCCCCGCCTTATAGAGTGACCGCGCGCGACGATCCAGGGCGAAGCGGCACGGCCGCGCGCCTTGCCCAAAGCTTGGGCAGCGCCGCCGCCGCTACGGTCAGCGCGGTTGACGCACCCGCACGCCGCTCCATTATGGGTCACAAGCATTCATTGAGGGAGCGATGGACATGATCGACCGGACACGACGCGGCTGCCTGGCCGCCCTGGCGGCGGGAGTGATGGCAACCAGCCTGACGCTGCCGGCCAATGCGCAGGACGACGCCTCCTACATCCTGGCGACCGCGACCACCGGCGGCACCTACTATCCGGTCGGCGTGGCGATCGCGACCCTGGTCAAGATCAAGCTGGAGGCGGCGCAGCATTTCACCCTGTCGGCGATCTCGTCGGCCGGCTCGGCCGAGAACATCGCGCTGATGCGCGACGGCAATGTGCAGTTCTCGATCCTGCAGGGCCTCTACGGCGCCTGGGCGGCCGACGGCAGCGGCGCGCTGGCGGCGGACGGTCCGCAGGCGAACCTGCGCTCGGTCAGCATGCTGTGGCAGAATGTCGAGCACTTCGTGCTGCTCAGCCACATGGCGCCGACCGGCACCATCGACGACCTCGGCCAGATCGGCGACGAGCCGTTCGCCATCGGCGCGAAGAACAGCGGCACCGAGGGTTCCGGCCTCACCATCCTCGGCAATCTCGGCTTCGACATCGAGGCGATGAACCTGGTCGATGCGGGCGGCTACAGCTCCACCGCCGATGCGCTGCAGAACGGCAACGTGGTCGGCATGAACGTGCCGGCCGGTGTGCCGGTCAGCGCGATGACGCGGGTTGCGGCGGCGATGGGCGACACCATCCGGGTGCTCGACTTCACCGACGAGCAGATGGCCCGGGCCAACGGCAGCTTCGACGGCCTGTGGACGCGATACGTGATCCCGGCGGACACCTATCCGGGCCAGACCGCGGAGATCGCCACCGTCGCGCAGCCGAACTTCCTGGCGGTCAACGCCGACGTGTCGGAAGAGCACGTCTACCTGATCACCAAGGCGATGTACGAGAATCTCGACTTCCTCAACAACATCCATGCCGCCACCACGGTGATGGCACTGGACAAGGCGATCGACGGCCTGCCGTTGCCGCTGCACCCGGGCGCGATCCGCTACTACGAGGAAGTCGGGCTGACCATTCCGGACCGCCTGCGGCCGGCCAACTAGCCCGCACGATCCGGCTCATGCACCGAAGCTGCCAGCGGGGTGGCCCCGGCCGCCCCGCGGGCCTGCGCGCGGCCGCGGTCGCGTGAGCGACCCGCAAGCAACGCCCGTGTCGCCGCTGGACGAAGCCGACGACGCCGGGTTGCGGACCCTGCCGGGCTGGCTGACCGGTCCCACCACCGTGTTCGCGGTGGCGCTGGTCCTGGTCCACATCTACTGGAACACCTTCGGCATCGTGTCCGACCTGTGGAAGGCGGCGATCCACTTCGGCGGCTTCGGGCTGCTGACCGCCTTCTATCTGGCCCCGCGGCGGCGGTGGCAGGACGGCGGACCCAGGGCGCTGATCGCCGTCGACGTCGCGCTCGGCATCCTGGTGCTGGTCGCATCGCTGTCGATCGCGCTCGCCGAGCGCGCCGTCTACGAGCGCGGAACGGCCTTCGCCTGGTCCGACTGGGTGGCCACGCTGTTCTGTCTGGTGATGGTGCTGGAGCTGGCCCGCCGGGTGGCCGGCCTGATCATTCCGATCATCGTGCTGGTGGCGCTCGCCTACATGCTGTTCCTCGGCCAATACATCGAGGGCCTGCTGCATTGGCCGGGCTGGCCGCTCGACAACACCTTGTTCCGGCTGTTCTATTCCGTCGACGAGGGCATGTTCGGCAGCGTCGCGGTGATCTCGGCGACCAGCGTGTTCATGTTCATCGTGTTCGGCGCCTTCCTGGTGCGGTCCGGCGCATCCGACTTCGTGGTCGACTTCGCCCGCATCGCGGTCGGCCGCCTGGTCGGCGGCCCCGGCTTCGTCGCGGTGTTCAGCTCCGGCCTGATGGGCACCATCTCCGGCAGCGCCATCGCCAACACCGCGGCCACCGGCGTGATCACCATTCCGCTGATGAAGCGCACCGGTTTCCCGGCCAAGTTCGCCGCCGGGGTGGAGGCGGCCGCGTCGACCGGCGGCCAGCTGATGCCGCCGATCATGGGCGCCGGCGCCTTCATCATGGCGAACTACACCCAGATCCCCTACGGCCACATCGTGGCGGTCTCGGTGCTGCCCGCCCTGCTCTATTTCCTCAGCGTCGGCTTCTACGTGCGCTCGGCGGCCCGCAAGCACGACCTGAAGCCCGACCTTGGCCTGCGGCCGGCGTTCGGCCGGCTGCTGCTCGAGCGCGGCGCGGTGTTCATCCTGCCGGTGGCCACGCTGATCGGCCTGCTGGTCTACGGCTACACCCCGAACAACGCGGCCGGCATCGCCATCGCCGTGGTCATCGCGGCTTCGTGGCTGTCGCGCGAGCCGATGGGCGCGGCCAAGATCGTGCAGGCGCTGGAGCTGGGCGCCAAGGGCATGGTCCGGCTGGCACCCCTGCTGGTGGCGGTCGGCGGCCTGACCATGGTCATCCAGAGCACCGGGGCGGGCAACACCATCTCGCTGATGATGGTGCAGTGGGCCGGCGGCAACCTGCTGATCGCGCTGATTCTGATCGCCCTGGCGTCGCTGGTCCTCGGCATGGGGCTGCCGGTGGTCGCCGCCTATGTGGTGCTGGCAACCCTGGCGGCACCGGCGCTGCGCGACCTGATCACCCAGGCCGAGCTGATCAAGCTGGTGATGGCGGGGTCGGCGCCGGGCACGCTGCAGGCCGGGCTGATGCTGACGGCGCCGGACCTGCTGTCGGTGCTCGGCCAGCCGATGAGCGCGGCGCAGGCCGCCCAGGTGGTCGCCGCCATCCCGCCCGAGCTGTACGGATCGGTCGTCGACGAGTCGATGTCGCTGGCGCAGGTGACCGCGGCCCTGCTCGCCGGCCACATGATCATCTTCTGGCTGTCGCAGGACAGCAACGTCACCCCGCCGGTCTGCCTGGCCGCGTTCACCGCCGCGACCATCGCCAAGACACCGCCGATGGCAACGGGATTCGCCGCGTGGCGGATCGCCAAGGGCCTCTACGTCGTGCCGCTGCTGTTCGCCTACCAGCCGTTCCTGTCGGGCAACTGGGACGATGCCCTGCTGGTGTTCGGCCTGGGCCTGGTCGCGGTCTATGCCAGCGTCGGCGCGCTGGAGGGCTGGCTGGAGTACCGCCTCAACCCGGTCGAGCGCATCCTTGCCGGCACGCTGGCCGTGGCGCTGATCTGGCCGCTGCCGTTGTGGCTGCACGGCATCGGCATCGGCGCCTTCGCGCTGTTCTTCGCCAGCCACCTGGTCCGCGGACGTCTTGCGGCCCGGCGTTCCGCGCCATAGGTTTCTGCGGAATCAACGCCGCAAACGGCTCGCGCCACGAAGGGGGACCTGCATCATGGACATGACCGGCGAATATCGGATCCCCGCCCCCGCCAGAAGGTGTGGGATGCCCTGAACGACCCGGAAATCCTGAAGCAGGCCATCCCCGGCTGCGAGGAGATCGAGAAGGAGTCCGACACCAGCTTCTCGGCCAAGGTGACCGCCAAGCTTGGCCCGGTGAAGGCACGCTTCGGCGGCGCCGTCACGCTCTCCGACCTCAACCCGCCGGAAAGCTATACCATCAGCGGCGAGGGCAAGGGCGGCGCGGCCGGCTTCGCCAAGGGCGGCGCCAAGGTCCACCTGGCCGAGGACGGCGACGAAACCGTGCTGACCTATGAGGTCAACGCCTCCGTCGGCGGCAAGATCGCCCAGCTGGGCGGCCGGCTGATCGACAGCACCGCGCGCAAGATGGCCGAGCAGTTCTTCGGCAAGTTCGCCGAGATTGTCGCCGGCGGCGCCGCGACCGCGGCGGAGCCCGCCGCAGCCGCCGTCCCGGCCGAGCCCGCCGTGCCCCCGGTGCCGCCCGTGCCCCCGGTGCCTGCCGAACCCGCGGTGCCCGCCGCGCCAGCCGAACCGGCGGTGCCGCCGGCGCCGGCGGTCGCAGCCACGCCGGCCGCGCCGGCACATCCTGCCGCGCCGCCGTCGGCGCCGGACGCCGAGGAGGATGAAAGCAACACGGTCGCCAGCCACCTGCATGCCAAGATGGAGGAGGCGCGCACCGAGGAAAAGGTCAGCATGACCAACCCCTACCTGTGGGTTGGCGCGGTGATCGGCATCGTGATCCTGCTGCTGGTCCTGTGGGCGGTCGGCGTGTTCTGACCGTTCGGCGCCGGCGACCCGCGTCGGCGGTCTTCGCAGCGCGCATCGCGACCCCACCCCGCTGGGCATGGCGGTTCGATGAAATGCGCGATAGGCTGGGGCCGTGGACGAAGAGACGGCGACAGCGCGGCAAGGCATGACCGCAGGGCGCAAGAAGCGCCGCTGGTGGCTTTGGATTCTCGGCGGGATCGGCGGCCTGCTGCTGGTGCTGGTCGGCGGCGCGGTGTTCGTGCTCGACCGCTATGCCGGCGACATCGTGCGCCAGGCGCTGACCGACGCCGCGCTGCCGAACCCGCGGCTGGACATCGAACATATCGGCCTGTCGAGCAGCCGCATGGTCGATATCCGCATCGGCGACGCCGACGAGCTGGTCGCCGACGCGGTCGAGCTGGAATACGACCTGTTCGACCTGATCGACCTGTCGCCCGAAGACCTGACCATCCGGCTGACGCGCCCGACGATCCATCTGTCGGTCGACGAGAACGGTGCGGTCTCGCTGGGTTCGCTCGACGCCCTGCTCGGCGGCGCCGGCGCGCCGAGCGATGAGACCGGCCCGGCGACGACGCCGTCCGGCGGCGCAGCGGCGGCGCCCTTCGACCGGCTGGTCCTCGACGACGCCACGGTCGTGCTGGACACGCCCGACGGCAGCCTCACCGCGCACGCCAGCGGCACCATCGACAGCGAGAGCGACGGCGGCTTCGCGATCGATCTCGCGCTCAAGGCCGACAATGAGACGGCCGTGCTGGACGCCGACGTGACAGCGACCGTCGGCCCGACCGGTGCGATCGATGGCCAGGCGACCCTGCGCGCCCTGACCGCCCGCACGCCTTGGGGCGACGCCGAGGACGGCACCGGCACCGTCGCCGTCGCCTGGCCGGGCGAAGGCCTGCCCACGGGGACTGCCGACCTGGCCTTCGCCAGCCTGCGCATCCCCGGCGCGCTGTTGCCGCCGGCACTGTCGACGGCGGATGGCGACATGACCCTGCACGACGTCGCCGTCGCGGCCTCGTTCGACGGAACCGCCCTGGCGGCCAGGGTGGCCGCGGCGGACACGACCGGCGAGAACGCCCTCTCGGTCGAGATCGACACGCCCGACCTGTTCGCCGGCGGCTCGGCGACCGTGGCCGTGGACCTCGCCAGCGCCGGCGACACCCTGCTATGGCCGCTGCGCACCGACTGGACCGGCGGCGGCAGCCTGACCGCGTCGGCGACGGGCACCGTGACCGTGCCGCCGATCGCCGCGCTGGCGGCGGACCCGGCGGCGGCAATGGCCGAGGCGGAGGGCAAGCTGACCCTGCAGTGGCTGCTCGGCGAGGCAACCGTGCCCGGGCTGGGCCAGGACATCGCCTCGGTCGGCGATGTGACGGTCACGCTCGCCGAAGGCAGGGCGACCCTGGCCAGCGACGATCCGGTCGAGCTGCGCATCGGCGCGCTCGACCCGGCCGCGCTCGCCGGCCTCGCCGAGTCCGACCCGCAATGGGAACCGATCCTGGCCCGCGACTTCGCCGGACGGATCGATCTGGCCGTCGAGGGCCGGCCGACCCGGTCGCTGACCCTGTCGCTGGCCGGCACGGCGGACGGCTGGACCGCAGAGGGCGACATGACGGTGCTGGCCGCGACCGAAAGCGGCCCCCTGGTCGCCGCGGAGTTCACCGGCACGGTGCATTCCGGCGAGGACGTGACCGTCGAGCTGACCGACCTGTCGCTCTATGCCTCGGACATCGATACGCCGGCCGCCAAGGTCGGCGTGGCCGAGGTCGCCGGCCGTTTCGTCTGGCGCGACGGCCTGCCGGATTTCGACATGGCCGGCGCGTTCAGCGAGCTGAGCTTCACCGACCCCGCCCTGGCCTTCCCGCGGCTGGCTGTCGAGCTGGCGCTGGCGCCGCAGCCGGACGGCGCCCTGGCCGGCCCGTTGACGATGAGCTTTGCCGACGCCGGCGGCGCCATCGACGACGTCGCCATGACCGGGCTGTCCGGCGACCTGACCGGCCGGCTGTCCTGGCAGGACAGCGTCGCCAGGCTCTATTTCACCGAGAACGCGGTGTTCCAGGTCGACGCGATGGACATCGACGGCGACGTGCTGCTGCCGGAGTCCTCGATCGTGCGCATCACCGCCAGCGAAAGCCCGGCGCTCGAGCTGGACCTGGACACGCCGGAGGGCTGGAGCCTGCGGCACAGCCTGAACATCGCGCCGCTGGACGCGCGCGGCTCCATCCGCATGGGCGACGAGCGGGTGCAGACCGCGCTGACCACCGGCGACGTCATCATGGAAGGCGGCTATCTGGAGGGCCGCTACGTGATGCAGATCGTGGTCAACGGCGTCGACGGCACCATGCCGTCGCGCGACTGGACCATCAACGGCGCCACCGTCACCATCGACTACGACGACAACGATACCACCGACCTGATCCGCATCCGCACATCGGCCCGGCGGATGAGCGCCAGCGAGACCCGCAGCAACCTGCCGCCGCTGGGCGTGCGCGCCGACCTGCGCTACGGCCTCGACGACATCATCCGCATCACCGCGCGCACCTTCGACGACCGCAACCTGCTGATCGGCGACGTCACGGTGACCCACGACGTCAACACCAATCGCGGCCGCGCCGATGTCGAGCTGCAGGACCTGATCTTCACCCCCGGCGTGCTGCAGCCATCGGACGTCAGCCCCGTGCTGGCCGATTTTGAGAACGTAACCGGTACGGTCGACGTCGACGGCGGCATCAGCTGGGCCGGGTCGACGATCACGCCGGACCTGGCGGTGCTGGTCAGGGACGTCAGCGGCTCCTACGACGACGTCGAGTTCACCCGCATGAACGCGGTGGTGCAGATCGCCGGGCTCAACCCGCTCCGCACGCAGCCCGACCAGCTGCTCTCGATCGCCAGCGTCGACCCCGGCGTGCCGATCAGCAATGCGGAGGTGCATTTCGCGATCGAGAACGGCGACACCCTGCGAATCGACCGGGCGACCTTCGACCTCGCCGACGGCGTCGTTTCCACCGAGAACCAAGCGCTGGTGTTCAGCAAGGAACAGCAGTCGATCGACCTGATCGTCACCGGCGTCAGCCTGCAGACGCTGCTGGAGTATGCCGACCTGGAGGACCTGCAGGCGGAAGGCACGCTGGACGGCGAGATCCCGATCACCGTCGTCGACGGCGAGGTGGTGATTCCCGAGGCGTTCCTGCATGCGCGCGAACCGGGCTTCATCCGTTACGATGCGGGCGAGAACCTGGATGCCGTCGGCGATTCCAACGAGGGCGTGGCGCTGATGGTCGACCTGCTGCGCAACTTCATGTTCGACGAGCTGACGCTGCGGCTGATGCGCCCGGTCGCCGGCGACATGCAGGCCGGATTTCGCATTCTCGGACGCAACCCGGACGTCTATGGTGGCGTCCCGGTCGATCTGACACTGAATGTGGACGGCCAGCTCGAGGACGTGATCCGCAACTCGCTTGAGATCTATCGCGTACCCGAGGCGATCCAGGACCTGATCCTGGACTACGGCTTCGAGGCGGTGGATCAGCAATGAGCAACCGGGCGTGCAGGCGCGACGGCGATAACAGGGAGGACACAATTTGTCCAAGCATTGCCACAGAAAGGTCCCATTCGGTGCTCATCTAGCGTGCATGCGGGTGTATCAGGCATCGGTTCTGGCGGCTTTTTTGGGGTTGGTCGCAGCCTGTGATCCCGTTGTACGGATTGAGGCTCCGGACAAACCGATCCAGCTCGAGATCAACGTGACCATCCAACAGGAGGTCCTGATCAAGGTCGATCGCGCGCTGGATGACGTTTTTGCTGAACAAGGAGACATCTTCGGATTGTCGGGAGATTCGGAATGAGTGGTGGTATCAAAAGCATCGCGCACAAGCTCGCGGTGCGCGGGTCTGCCGCCGTGCTGGCGCTGGGCCTGATTATCGGACCCGCCGCCGCCGATGCCCTGTCGGACGCGCGTGCGGCCGGGTATATCGGCGAACGGCCGGACGGCTATGTTGCGCTGGTCGACAACGGAGCGCCGGGCGACGTCCGCGCGCTGGTCGACCAGATCAACTCGCAGCGCTATGCCGCATACCAGAATGTGGCCAGCCAGACCGGTGCGCCGATCGACCAGGTCGGTATCATCGCGGCCCAGCGCATCTACAGCGAGGTCCCGTCGGGCACCTTCCTGCTGTCCCAGTCGGGCCAGTGGTATCGGAAATAGCCGGGCCGCCCGGCGCGGCACCGGCGTGGGAGGCCAGTTTGCCGCGTCGCTGACCCTCGCAAT
The DNA here is from genome assembly GCA_041396705.1 of Alphaproteobacteria bacterium. Classification (NCBI taxonomy): domain Bacteria; kingdom Pseudomonadati; phylum Pseudomonadota; class Alphaproteobacteria; species Alphaproteobacteria bacterium. The sequence goes on along the minus strand of JAWKYB010000012.1, from coordinate 39,583 downwards.
TTCCGACGCGCTGCCTTAAGTCTTGTCGTGCGCCGCTCCATCGGGGCGGCGCATGCGTTTTCCGCCGGCGCGACGTCGCACCCACGACGCGGGGCCGGCCGCAGACTGGGGACCCGCGCGTAGATGACACTGCCGACATCGGTCGACGAGACCGTCGATCTTCTCGCCCGCGGCGACTATGTCGCCGACCGCAGCCTGGCCACCGCCGTCTACCTGTCGCTGAAGCTCGGCCGTCCCCTGTTCCTCGAGGGCGAGGCCGGCGTCGGCAAGACCGAGATCGCCAAGGTGCTGGCGACGACGCTGGACCGGCGGCTGGTCCGGCTGCAGTGCTATGAGGGTCTCGACGTCGCCTCGGCGGTGTACGAGTGGAACTATTCCCGGCAGATGATCGAGATCCGCCTGGCCGAGGCGGCCGGCGAGGCCAATCGCGAGCATCTGGGCAGCGACATCTTCGACGAGCGCTTCCTGATCAAGCGGCCGCTGCTGCAGGCGCTGGAGCCGAGCCTGAGCGGGCCGCCGGTGCTGCTGATCGACGAGCTCGACCGCACCGACGAGCCGTTCGAGGCCTATCTGCTGGAGGCGCTGAGCGACTTCCAGGTCACCATCCCGGAGATCGGCACGATCGCGGCGGAGACGCCGCCGATCGTGATCATCACCTCCAACCGCACGCGCGAGATCCACGACGCGCTGAAGCGGCGCTGTTTCTACCACTGGGTCGACTATCCCGGCGCCGAGCGCGAGCTGGAGATCGTCCGGCTGAAGGCGCCGGAGGCGGACAGGCGGCTGTCGCGCCAGGTGGTGATGTTCGTGCAGAAGCTGCGCAAGATGGACCTGTTCAAGCTGCCCGGCATCGCCGAGACCATCGACTGGACCAAGGCGCTGACCACGCTGGACGTGATCGAGCTCGACCCCGACACGATCAACGACACCATCGGCGCCCTGCTGAAATACCAGGACGACATCGCCAAGCTGCAAGGGTCCGAGGCGCAGCGCATCCTCAACACCGTCAACGCCGAACTGGCCGTGGTCGCCAACGTCTGACCATGCAGCCGCCGAACGCGACCCGAAACGACCAGGCTTGGGCCCATGTCACCGGCGGCCAGGGCAAGCTGGTCGCCAACATCATGCACTTCGCCCGCGCGCTGCGTGCGGCCGGCCTGCCGATCGGGCCGGGCAAGGTGATCGAGGCGGTCAGGGCGGTGGAGACGGTCGGGCTGGAGCGCCGCGCCGACTTCTACTGGGCGCTGCATGCGGTGTTCGTCAACCGGCGCGACCAGCGCGACCTGTTCGACCAGGCCTTCCACATCTTCTGGCGCAACCCGCAGCTGCTGGAGCGGATGATGGCGCTGGTGCTGCCGTCGTTCGAGGCCGACGCCGGCCAGCCGAAGCCGGACGAAAAACAGATCAGCCGGCGGGTCGAGGAGGCGTTCCGCAAGGACCGCGACCAGCCCGACGGTGCCGAAGGCGAGCAGCAGGAGGAGCAGGAGGTCGAGCTCGACGCGGTGATGACCATGTCGGACCGCGAGCTGTTGCAGGAGATGGACTTCGAGGACATGTCGTCGGAGGAACTGGCCGAGGCGCGCAAGGCGATCGCGCGCATGCGCCTGCCGATCATGGCGATGCCGACACGCCGCTTCCGTACCACGGCGCAGGGCACCCGCGCCGACATGCGCGCCACCCTGCGCGCCGCGCTGCGCAGCGGCGGCCACGACATTCCGCTGAAGATGAAGAAGGCCAAGCTGCGCCACCCGCCGCTGGTGGTGCTGTGCGACATCTCCGGCTCGATGGCGCGCTATTCCCGCCTGTTCCTGCACTTCCTGCACGCCATCACCAACGACTACGACCGGGTCCACACCTTCCTGTTCGGCACCCGGCTGACCAACGTCACCCGGCACCTGCGCGCCAAGGATGTCGACGTGGCGCTCGACGCCTGCGCCGAGGCGGTGGAGGACTGGTCAGGCGGCACGCGCATCGGCGCCTGCCTGCGCGATTTCAACGTCAACTGGTCGCGCCGCGTGCTGGGCCAGGGCGCGATCCTGCTGCTGATCTCCGACGGCCTGGACCGCGACGCCGGCGAGGGCCTGGCCGAGGAGATGGAGCGGCTGCACAAGTCGTGCCGCAAGCTGATCTGGCTCAACCCGCTGCTGCGCTTCGAGGGCTTCGAGCCGAAGTCGCGCGGTATCCGCGCCATCCTGCCGCATGTTGACGAATTCCGGCCGGTCCACAATCTCAACAGCCTGATGGCCCTGACCGAGGCGTTGAGCGCCCCGGCGATGACGACGCCGCAACCGCGGCTGGCAGCGTGAGGTGGACGATGCAAGCGCAGGCAACGGAACAGGATAACCTCTTCGCCGGGCCCGACGCGGTGATCGAGCGGATCGCCGCCTGGCGGGCCGAGGGCCGCAAGGTCGCGGTCGCCACCGTGATCCGCACCTGGGGCTCGTCGCCCCGCCCGGTCGGCAGCCAGCTCGGCATCGACCAGGCCGGCGCCATGGTGGGCTCCGTGTCTGGCGGCTGCATCGAGGGTGCCGTCGTCGAACAGGCGATGGCCGCCATGCAGGACGGCGCGCCGCGGCGGCTCGCATTCGGCGTCTCCGACGAGGACGCGTGGCATGTGGGCCTGGCCTGCGGCGGGCGGGTCGAGGTCTATGTGGAGCCGGTCGAATGAAGGCCGAGACGCTGGCGGCCCTGCGGTCGGCACGCGCGGGCAAGCGCAGCTTCGTCATCGTCACCGCGCTGGAAGGCGGCGCGCAGGCCTGGGGCGAGCGGCCCGATGCGCTGGCCGGCGCGCTCACGCTGACGGCCGCCGAGCGCACGGCCGTCGCCCACCACCAGCGCGACGACAAGAGCGGCGTCGAGGCGCCCGAGGACCGCGAGCTCTTCATCCAGGTGTGGGCACCGCCGCTGCGGCTGGTGCTGGTCGGTGCGGTGCATATCGCCCAGCCGCTGGCGCCGATGGCGGCAATGGCCGGCTACGACGTCACGGTGGTCGACCCGCGCGGGTCCTTCGCCACCGCCGACCGCTTCCCGGGCGTCAGCCTGTGCACCGACTGGCCGGACGACGCGATCGCCGGCCTGGGGCTGGACAGCCGCACCGCCATCGTCACCCTGACCCACGACCCCAAGCTGGACGACCCCGCGCTCGACGCCGCGTTGCGCTCGCAGGCGTTCTACATCGGTGCGCTCGGCAGCCGGAAGACCCATGCCAAGCGGGTCGAGCGGCTGCGCACGCTGGGCCATGGCGAGGCGGCGCTGGCGCGCATCCACGGCCCGGTCGGACTGAATATCGGTGCGGCGTCGCCGCAGGAGATCGCGATCTCGATCCTGGCCGAGATCACAGCCGCGCTGCGCAGCGACCCGCCTGCGCGGGACGCCGCGGCGTGAGATTCGGGCCGGTCGCGCTCGACGACGCCGGGGGCGCCTATCTCGCCCACTCCGTGCGCGTCGCGACGGCCGGCAAACCGCGCATCTTCAAGAAGGGGCGCCGGCTCGGCGCCGACGATATCGCGGCACTGCGCGCCGCCGGCATCGCGCAAGTGATCGCGGCCCGGCTCGACCCGGGGGACGTGCACGAGGACGAGGCCGCGCGCCGGCTGGCGGAAGCCTGTGCCGGCGAAGGCTTGGCGGTGACGGCGCCGTTCACCGGCCGCTGCAACCTGGTTGCCGAGGGGCGTGGGCTGCTGTTGCTCGACGCGGCGCGCGTCGACCGGATCAACCAGCTCGACGAGGCGATCACCATCGCCACCCTGCCCGCCTTCGACGCCGTCGAACCCCGGCGGATGGCGGCGACCGTCAAGATCATCCCGTTGGCCGCCGACGGCGCCGCGCTGCAGCGTGCAATCGCGATTGCCGGCGAGGGCGGAGCGCTGGCGCGGCTGGCGCGGTTCGTGCCGACCCGGGCGGCCCTGATCCAGACCCGGATCGACGGGATGAAGGAATCGATCCTCGACAACACCGTGGCGGTCACCCGCGACCGGCTGGCGGCGGCCGACAGCAGCCTGATCGAGCCCGACCTGCGCTGCGCCCACGACGCGGCGGCACTGGCGGCGGCCCTGGACCAGGCGCTGGCGGCCGGCCCCGACATTGTGCTGATCGCCGGCGCGTCGGCCATCGTCGACCGACGCGACACGCTGCCGGCCGCGATCGAGGCCGCCGGCGGCCGCATCGAGCATTTCGGCATGCCGGTCGACCCGGGCAACCTGATGCTGGTCGGCGCGCTCACCCGGACCGACCGCGACGTGCCGGTGCTCGGCCTGCCAGGCTGTGCCCGCTCGCCCAAGCTGAACGGCTTCGACTGGGTGCTGCAGCGACTGATCGCGCGGGTCCCGGTGCGGCGCACCGACATCATGGCCATGGGGGTCGGCGGCCTGCTGAAGGAGATCGCGAGCCGTCCGCAGCCGCGCGACAAGGCGGTTGAGGAAAGCGAGGCGGCGGTGGTGAAGGCCCCGCATGCGCCGCGGATCGCGGCCGTCGTGCTGGCCGCCGGCCAGTCGCGCCGGATGGGCGCGGAGAACAAGCTGCTGGCGCCGCTCGATGGCGTTGCGATGGTGCGGCGCGTCGCGGAAACGGTGTGTGCGAGCGGCGTTTCCGAGGTGGTGGCGGTGACCGGTCACGAGCATGCGGCCGTGGCCGACGCGCTGGCGGGCTTGCCGGTGAAGCTGGTGCACAACCCCGACTTCGCCCAGGGGCTCAGCACCTCTGTCCGCACCGGGCTGGGCATCGTCTCGGCCGAGGCCGACGGCGCCCTGGTCCAGCTCGGCGACATGCCGGACATCCGCAGCGACACGCTGGACCGGCTGATCGCCGCGTTCAACCCGGCTGAGGGCCGCGCGATCTGCATCCCGACCTTCAACGGCCGGCGCGGCAACCCCGTGCTGTGGGGGCGGCGTTTCTTCGACGACCTGGCACAGGTGCGCGGCGACAGCGGCGGCCGCCAGATCCTGGCAGACTATGCCGAGCTGATCTGCGAGGTCGGCACCGACGACCCGGGCATTCTCATGGACGTCGACACCCCGGAAGCGCTGGCCGCGATCCGCCGCCGCAGCGCCTGAGCGACCCCGGGCCGGCCTGCCAGCGGATGGACCGCTAACGCGCCAGCACCTGCATGCAGCTGGCCGGCAACGGCGGCGGTGGCGGCGCCGGCTCGGTGCTCGGCTGGTTCGGGCCATCGGTGAACCACCAGGCCAGGTCGTCGCCGCAGCCGTCGCCGGCCGGAAGCGGCGCCTGCGGGCGGCACTCCGGGCTGTCCGGCGGACAGACCAGCCGGACGTGCATGTGCTCGTCGTGGCCGTACCACGGCCGGATCTTTGCCAGCCAGGAGCGGTCGCCGGTCACGGTTTCGCACAGCTCGCGCTTGATCACCGCATTGGCGAAGATGCGGTCGACATAGGGGTTGGTCGCGGCCAGCCGGTACATCTCGACATGGGCCGGCGACCAGAAGCTGCGGTCGATCTGGGTGGTGCCGGGCAGCACGGCGGAACGGGAGACCGGGTCGGTGCGCAACGACACGTCCATCGCCAGCAGGTTCGCCGGCAGCAGCTGCAACCAGATGTCGGCATCCAGGCCCAGCTCGTGGCTGGCATGGCCGGTGATCGGTCCGCCGCGCGGCTGGCCGATGTCGGCGACCATCAGCACGCCGAGGCCGTTGCCGACCATGGCGAAGCCAAGGTTCTGGATGAAGGCGATCATCGACGGGTGGCCCCAATAGCGGTTCCGCTGCGGCCTGATCACCGAGTAGCCTACCCCATCGAGCGGCAGGCTGACGGCCCCGTCGATGCAGCCGTTGCTGTAGGTGCCGATGACGTGGGTCGGGCCGCTCGACGGCTGTGCGACCGCACCCCATTCCGCTTCGTCGCCTGGACGGTCGGCGCGTGCGCCGGTGGCCCAGCAGGCCATGGCGAGGATTGCGGGCAGGGCCAACGCCGCGACCCGGCCGAACGGCCGGCGCGGCGACCACGAATCGTGGCTGACTGATGTGCGCATGATGCCTGAATACGGCACCGCCGGGCCCGGCGCAACGGCGTGTCAGACAGGCGCGGGCTCTACCGCCCGGCCGCCGGCGCCCCGGCGCGGTGCGGCATGGTGGGCGGTGACGGGATCGAACCGCCGACCCTCTCGGTGTAAACGAGATGCTCTGCCAGCTGAGCTAACCGCCCTGCCATCGCATCGCGCGAGCTGGGACCCGGAATCCAATACGCCGGCTGCTGCGGCCGCCGGCGTATTGGTCAGGACTTGAAGAGCTTAGTTCAGGGCGTCTTTGAGGGCCTTGCCAGCCTTGAACTTCGCCTGCTTGGAGGCCGGGATCTTGATCGGCTCGCCGGTGCGCGGATTCCGGCCCTGGCTCGCCGCCCGCTTCGACACCGCGAAGCTGCCGAACCCGACGAGCCGGACTTCCTCGCCCTTCTTCAGGGCGGCGGTGATCGAGTCAAACACCGCATCGACCGCTCGCGTCGCGTCCGCGCGTGTCATCCCGCCACTCTCGGCGACGGAGGCAATCAAGTCATTCTTGTTCACGAGGCGGTCTCCCCTCCTATTATGTGTCCGTGAAACGTCGCAACCCTGTCACCCGGGCCCCGCACTCTACTGAGCGCACCGAATAGCGTCAATTCGCACTCGGCCGCGCGGCAGCGAAATCCGGCGGAGTTCCGGCGCCGCACGCTCAATGCGCGACGACGCCCGAGTGCTCCTCATCGGCCCCGGTTGCACGCACGGTAGATGATTCGTCCTCCTCTTGCCATTCGATTGGCACCAGCGGCGCCACGAGGGCGTGCGCCAGCACTTCATCGACCGTGGCCATCGGGACGATCTGCAGCCCGCGCTTCACGTTGTCGGGGATTTCGGCCAAATCCTTTTCGTTGTCGCGCGGGATCAGCACCGTCTTGATGCCGCCGCGATGGGCGGCCAGCAGCTTCTCCTTCAGCCCGCCGATCGGCAGCACCCGGCCGCGCAGCGTGATCTCGCCGGTCATCGCCACGTCCCGGCGCACAGCGATGCCGGTCAGCACCGACACGATCGAGGTGATCATCGCCACGCCGGCCGACGGCCCGTCCTTCGGCGTCGCGCCCTCCGGCACGTGGACGTGGATGTCCTTCTTCTCGAACAGAGTCGGCTTGATGCCGAACACGACCGAACGCGAACGCACGAAGCTGGCGGCGGCCTGCACCGATTCCTGCATCACGTCGCCGAGCTTGCCGGTGATCGTCATCTTGCCCTTGCCGGGCACGGTTACCGCCTCGATCGACAAGAGCTCGCCGCCGACCTCGGTCCAGGCCAGGCCGGTGGTGACGCCGACCTGGTCCTCCTCCTCGGCCTCGCCGAAGCGGAATTTCTTCACGCCGGCGAATTTCTCGAGGTTGCGGCGGGTCAGCGCGACCTTCTTGGTCTTCGGGTTGCTCATCAGCTCCTTGACCGCCTTGCGCGCCAGGTTGGCGAGTTCCCGCTCCAGGTTGCGGACGCCGGCCTCGCGCGTGTAGTAGCGGATCAGGTCGCGCAGCACGTCGTCGGACAGCGTCCACTCGCCGTCCTTCAGGCCGTTGGCCTCCATCTGCTTCTGGATCAGGTGCCGGCGGCAGATCTCGACCTTTTCGTCCTCGGTGTAGCCGGGGATGCGGATGATCTCCATGCGGTCCAGCAGCGGCTGGGGCATGCGCAGCGTGTTCGCCGTGCAGATGAACATCACGTCGCTGAGGTCGTATTCGACCTCGAGATAGTGATCGGTGAAGGTCGCGTTCTGCTCCGGATCGAGCACCTCGAGCAGGGCGGACGACGGGTCGCCGCGCCAATCGGCGCCGAGCTTGTCGACCTCGTCGAGCAGGAACAGCGGGTTCGACGACTTTGCCTTGCGCATGCCCTGCAGCACCTTGCCCGGCATCGAGCCGATGTAGGTGCGGCGATGGCCGCGCACTTCCGCCTCGTCGCGGACGCCGCCCAGCGACATGCGCACGAACTTACGTCCGGTCGCCTTGGCGATCGACTTGCCGAGCGAGGTCTTGCCGACGCCGGGAGGCCCGACCAGGCACAGGATCGGTCCGCGCACGTTGCCGGTGCGGTTCTGCACCGCCAGATACTCGACGATCCGCTCCTTGACCTTCTCCAGGCCGTAGTGGTCGGTGTCGAGCACCAGCTCCGCTGCGCGCAGGTCCTTCTTGACCTTGGTCCGCTTCTTCCACGGCAGGCCGAGCATCCAGTCGAGGTAGTTGCGCACCACCGTGGCCTCGGCCGACATCGGGCTCATGGTCCGCAGCTTCTTGACCTCGGCCAGCGCCTTCTCGCGGGCCTCCTTCGAGAACTTGGTCTTGGCGATGCGCTCCTCGAGCTCGGTGAGCTCGTCGCGGCCATCGTCCATCTCACCCAGGTCCTTCTGGATGGCCTTCATCTGCTCGTTCAGGTAGTACTCGCGCTGGGTCCGCTCCATCTGCTTCTTGACCCGGCCGCGGATGCGCTTCTCCACCTGCAGCACGCCGATCTCGCCCTCGAGATGGCCGTAGATCTTCTCCAGCCGCTCGCCGACGCCGATCGTCTCCAGCAGGTCCTGCTTGTCGGGAATCTTCAGCGACAGGTGCGACGAGACGGTGTCGGCCAGCTTCGACCAGTCGTCGATCTGGTTGATCGACACCAGCACCTCCGGCGGCACCTTGCGGTTCAGCTTGATATACTGCTCGAACTGGCCGACGATCGTGCGGGCCAGCGCCTCGGTCTCCTGGCTGTCCGCGCCCTCGTCGCCGACCGCCTGGGCGGTGGCCTGGAAGAACTGCGGGTTGTCGACGAAGCCGGAGACGACGGCCCGCTGCACGCCCTCGACCAGCACCTTGACGGTGCCGTCGGGCAGCTTCAGCAGCTGCAGCACGGTGGCGATGGTGCCGACCTCGTAAAGGTCGCCCGCCGCCGGGTCGTCCTGGGTCGCATCGCGCTGGGTCAGCAGCAGAATCTGCTTGTCGTCGCGCATCACGTCCTCAAGCGCGCGGACCGACTTCTTGCGGCCGACGAACAGCGGCACGATCATGTGCGGGAACACGACGATGTCGCGCAGGGGAAGGACCGGAAAAAGCGAAGTGTGCCGTTCGTCCACCATGATTCCTCGATCTGCGCGCCCGTGCGGGAGCCCCCGTCGGGCGCAGGCGCCGGATTGGGCCGTGGCCGGCCCTCGCACCAGTTCGGCGCGACACGCCGGGCCCTGAGGCCCGAGCCCTGCAAACATGGTGCCGGCCCGGGGAGGGATCAACCCCGGGCCGCGGCAGGCGAAGGCGTCAGGCGCTGGCTTCTTCGGACCGTTTGTCGCTGTAGCAGTAGAGCGGCTTCGCCCGCCCCTCGACCACCTCGGCGTTCACCACGATCTCTTCGACATTCTCGAGGCTGGGCAGCTCGTACATCGAATCGAGCAGGATGCCTTCCATGATCGACCGCAGCCCGCGCGCGCCGGTCTTGCGGGCGATGGCCTTCAGCGCCACCGCACTGAGCGCGTCGTCGGTGAAGGTGAGCGTCACCCCCTCCATCTCGAACATCCGCTCGTACTGGCGGACCAGCGCGTTCTTCGGCTTGGTCAGGATGTCGATCAGCGCCTCGGTGTCGAGGTCGCGCAGGCTGGCGATCACCGGCAGACGGCCGATGAACTCCGGGATCAGCCCGAACTTGAGCAGATCCTCCGGCTCGACCTCCATCAGCAGGTCGCCGGTGCGCCGGTCGTCCGGCCCGCGCACGTCGGCGCCGAAGCCGATCGAGGTGCCCTGGTTGCGCTGGGCGATGATCTTCTCCAGACCGGAGAAGGCGCCGCCGCAGATGAACAGGATGTTGGTGGTGTCGACCTGCAGGAACTCCTGCTGCGGGTGCTTGCGGCCGCCCTGCGGCGGCACGCTGGCGACCGTGCCCTCCATGATCTTCAGCAGGGCCTGCTGCACGCCCTCGCCCGACACGTCGCGGGTGATCGACGGGTTGTCCGACTTGCGGCTGATCTTGTCGACCTCGTCGATATAGACGATGCCGCGCTGCGCCCGCTCGACATTGTAGTCGGCGGCCTGCAACAGCTTCAGGATGATGTTCTCGACATCCTCGCCGACATAGCCCGCCTCGGTCAGGGTGGTGGCGTCGGCCATCGTGAACGGCACGTCGAGGATGCGGGCCAGCGTCTGCGCCAGCAGGGTCTTGCCGCAGCCGGTCGGCCCGACCAGCAGGATGTTGGACTTGCCCAACTCGACGTCGTTGTTCTTGGCGCCGTGCGCCAGCCGCTTGTAGTGGTTGTGAACCGCCACCGACAGCACGCGCTTGGCATGCTCCTGGCCGATCACGTAGTCGTTCAGGACCTTGTTGATCTCCGACGGGGTCGGCACGCCGTCGCGCGAACGCACCAGCGTGGTCTTGTTCTCCTCGCGGATGATGTCCATGCACAGCTCGACGCATTCATCGCAGATGAACACGGTCGGGCCGGCGATGAGCTTGCGAACCTCGTGCTGGCTCTTGCCGCAGAACGAGCAGTACAGGGTGTTCTTCGTATCACCGCTGCTTGATTTCGTCATATCCGCTCCAGTTCCGCCACCATCCTCCGGGTCGTCGCCCCGGCCGGTGGTCCCGATGCAGCTTCGGCGCAGCGCACCGGACCATGCAACATTGCAACCTGCGGCAAAGCACCGTACAGCGCAACCCGGTCGTAGCTCAACCGTAGCACTTTGGCATCAAGATGGGGTTAATCGCCCCGGTCACGCCTTGGACGCGCCTTCCGCGCCCTTGCCCTCCGGCACCTGCCGCTGCGCCACCACCTCGTCGATCAGGCCGAACGCGACCGCCTCCTCGGGCGTATAGAACTTGTCGCGTTCCATCGCGTCCTCGATCTTCTTCAACGTCTGGCCGGTGTGCTTGACATAGATCTGGTTCAGGCGCTCGCGCGTTGCCAGGATTTCCTTGGCATGGATCTCGATATCCGTGGCCTGGCCCTGATAGCCGCCCGACGGCTGGTGCACCATCACCCGCGCATTGGGCAGGGCGAAGCGCTTGCCGGCTGCACCCGACGCCAGCAGCAGCGAGCCCATCGACGCCGCCTGGCCCATGCAGACCGTCGACACCTCGGGCCGGATGTACTGCATGGTGTCGTAGATCGCCATGCCGGACGTGACGATGCCGCCCGGCGAATTGATGTACATGGCGATGTCCTTGTTCGGATTCTCCGCCTCAAGGAACAGCAGCTGGGCGCAGACCAGGCTGGCGACCGTGTCGTTGATGCCGTCGGTGATGAAGATGATCCGTTCCTTCAGCAGCCGCGAATAGATGTCGAAGGCCCGCTCGCCGCGGCTGGTCTGCTCGACCACCATCGGCACCAGGGTATTCATGTACATCTCGCGTGGGTCGAACACGGCCTTGCCTTTCAAAACGACTCGGGAATGCGCTTCAGCCTAGCGCGGAACCGTAAATGAAAAAGCCCCTCACCCGTGGTGATGCCCGTGATCGTGATCGTGATCATGGTCATGATCATGATCGTGGTCATGATCGTGGTCATGGGCGTGCACGTTGGCGGCCTCGTCCATCGCCCCCGGCAGGCTGATCGCCGCGGCGGCGAGCTCGTCGAAGCTGACCGTCTTCTCGCTGACCTGGGCGCGGTCGATCAGATAATCCACCACCTTGTCCTCGAAGATCGGGCCGCGCAGGGCCTGCTGGGCCTGGGGCTGCTTCTGGTAGAACTCGAACACCTTCTGCTCCTGGCCCGGATAGCGCCGCGCCTCGGCGACCACGGCGCGCATCAGCTCCTCGTCGCTGACCGTGATCTGGTTCTTGGTGCCGATGTCGGACAGCAGCAGACCCAGCCGCACGCGCCGCTCGGCGATGGCGCGGTACTCGTCGCGCAGCTGGTCCTCGGACTTGTCCTTGTCCTCGTCGTCAACCTCGCCGCGCTCCCGCGCCTGCTCGACCTGCTGCCAGATCTGACCGAACTCCATGTCCACCATCGTCGGCGGCACGTCGAAGCTGTGGCGCTCGGCCAGGATGTCAAGCAGGTCGCGCTTCATCTTGCTGCGGCCCATGGTGCGGTATTCGCGGGTCAGCTGGTCGCGGATGGTGGTGCGCAGCGCCTCCAGGCTTTCCGCGCCCAGCGACTTGGCGAAATCCTCGTCGATCGGCACGTCGACCCGGGCGCGCAGCTCGTTGATGGTGACGTCGAACTGCGCCGTCTTGCCGGCCACCTCCGGCGACGGATAGTCGGCCGGGAAGGCCACGTCGAAGGTGGTCTGGGTGCCGGCCTTCAGGCCGATCAGGTTCTGGTCGAACTCCGGCAGCAGGCCGCTGGAGCCGAGCTGCACACTGACATTTTCCGCGGTGCCGCCAGCGAATGCGACGCCGTCGATCGAGCCGCTGTAGTTGATGACCAGCACGTCGCCCTCGGCCGACGGCCGGTCCTCGCTCACCGGCTCGGTGCGTCGCTGCTGCTGGGCGATGCGGCCCAGCGCCTCGTCGACCGCGCCGTCGCTGACCTCGGCGGTCAGCCGCTCGAGCTTGAGGTCGTCGAGCTTCGGCGCATCGATCTCGGGCAGATTCTCAAGCGCGATGGTGAACTCGACGTCCTGCTCCGGCTCCAGCTTCTGGACGTCGATCTTCGGTTCCAGCGCGGGGCGCAGCTTGTGCTCCTCGATGGTGTCGCGCACGCTGTCGCGCACCGCGTTCTGCACCTCCTCGGCGAACAGCGACTGGCCGAAACGCTTGCGCAGCAGCGCCGTCGGCACCTTGCCGCGGCGGAAGCCGGGCAATTGCGCGGTCTGCGACAGCTCGTTCAGCCGCGTCTCGATGCGCTGGCCGACCTCCCCGGCCGTCAGGACGATCTTGAACTCGCGCTTGAGCCCCTCGTTGACGGTCTCCGTAACCTGCATTGTCTTTTGTCCTTCTCGGCGTCGGCCGATGCTGTTCGCGATCGGGTCTGGCGTTCGATATCGGGTCGCTTCGGCTGGTGCGGGCGGAGGGACTTGAACCCCCACGGCTTTCGCCACCAGAACCTAAATCTGGCGTGTCTACCAATTCCACCACGCCCGCGCATTCCGCGGCAATTGGCGTCGGCGCGCGGCCGAGGAGAATTCGGCCGCGAGCCGCCGGTCTTCCTATAGGAACAGGTCGAGCGGGGTCAAGCGAGCCCGGGTGACGGCATGTATCAACCGGCGCCGCGCGGCATCTCCCACAGCGGCGCGACCGCGTCCGCCAGCGCATCGGCGCTGCTGCGCGTCATGGCGTGTCCGGCGCGAGAATGGCACGAGACGGCCAGCGCCGCGGCCTCGAACGCCGGCAGGCCCGTGGCCATGGCCGCGCCGACGATGCCGCTCAGCACGTCGCCGCTACCGGCCACGGCCAGCGCCGCCGGCGCGTCGGCGTTGATCGCCGCGCGACCGTCCGGCGCTGCAATTACGGTGTCCGGGCCCTTGAGGACCACGACCGCGCCCAGGAACGCCGCCGCCTCGCGCGCACGGTCCAGCTTGCCGGCGCCCGGCCGGTCGCCGAACAGTCGGGCATATTCGCCCTCGTGCGGGGTGACGACGCAATCCGCCCGCACCAGGCCGGCGAACGCCGGCGCGGCGCCGGCGAAACACGACAGGCCGTCGGCGTCGACCACGGTCGCGCAGCCGGCGGCGAGCACGGCGGAAACCGTCGCGCGCGCGGCCGCGTCGCGGCCGAGACCGGGCCCGACCACCGCGGTCTTGCGGCGCGGCTCGTCGAACCAGGCGGCGATCGCCTCCGGGCCCGCGGCCTCGCGCACGATCAGGCCGGCCAGGTCGTTACGATAGGTGGCGGCCCGCTCCGGCGGGCTGAGCACCGTGACCAGGCCGGCGCCGGCGTGCAGCGCGGCACGGCCGGCCAGCCGGGCGGCGCCGGTCATTTCGGTCCCGCCGACCACCCCGACCTGTCCGCGGTCGAACTTGTGCCCGTCGGCGCGCAGGGCGGGCCGGTGGCGCCCCCACAGCCAGCCGCCGTTGCGCCAGGTCCGCGGTCCGACCCCATGCAGGACCGCGGCAGGGATGCCGATCTCGGCGACCACCAGTTCGCCCGCGAACGCCCTGCCCGGCATCAGCAGGTGTCCCGGCTTGGGCCGGAAGAAGGTCACCGTCAGGTCGGCCGCGCGGGCGTAGCCGAGCACCCAGCCGCTGTCGCCGCTGATCCCCGACGGCACGTCCACGGCGACCGTGGCGGCGTCGCGCGGCACGCCTTCCAGCGCCTCGCGCACCACGCCGGTCACGGCCCCCTTCAGCCCGGCGCCGAACACCGCGTCGACCACCAGCTCCGCCGCCGCCGCGCTGTTGGCCCGCAGCGGCTCGACCGGCCCGTCCCACAGCGCCGCATGATGCGCCGCGTCGCCCTTCAGCGCATCGCGCGCGCCGAGCAGGCAAAGCGTGACCGGCCAGCCCCGCCGCCGCAGAAGCCGGGCGACGACGAAGCCGTCGCCGCCGTTGTTGCCCGGGCCGCACCGTCATCCTGTGCGGCGGGCTCCCCAGCGCAAGCAGATCGCATCGGCGACCGCGCGGCCGGCATTCTCCATCAGCGCGATGCCGTCGATGCCGCCTGCGATCGCCGCGGCGTCGGCGGCATACATCTCGCCGATGCTGAGCAGTTCGTCGGCCATGGCTGCCGCCCGACCCGCCGCGCGCCGCGCTATTGCACCGCGATCTGGCCCCGCCGGATCGCCGCGATCAGGCGGTCGTCGACGTCGGCCAGTTCGGCCGCCTCCTCGCGCAGCGCGGCGTGGATAATGACCAGTGTGCCCGATTCGCCGTTCAGCGCCGAGACCCGGAACAGCATGCCGAGCTGGTCCTCGTCGCACGATGCCGCGCGGCGCTGGATGTCGTCGCCCGCCCCCGGCTCGACCAGCGGGCTGGTGGTGTATTCGCCGCCGCACCCTTCGGTGAACACGGCGAGGATACGCTCGATCGCGCGGTCGAGGCGCCGCTCGCGCGGGGCGATGGTGTAAAGCGCGCCGTAGACGGCACCGTCGGTCCAGGCGGCGCGGGCGTCGCCCAGGAAGTCGTCCAGCTCCTCCGGCGTCAGCAGGGCGAAATCGTCGAGGCCGGCCGCGCCGAGGAAGCTGCGCGCGACCGTCTGGTCGAGCGTGATCGGGTCGACCAGGATGGTGCGGTCGCGCGGGTCGGCGTCGGGATCCGCGATGGCGCCGGCCGCCGGCTCCTCGTCCGCCACTGCGACCGGCTCGACAGACACGCCGATGCGCGCCGCCACCGTGCAGTCTTTCAGCGCGGCGATGGCTGCCGGCCCGTTGACGATGACGAACTGAAAATTCTGGCTGCCCTGGGTCACCGAGATCGCCGGCGCCTGCGCCAGTTCGGCGAGGATGGCGTCGCCGTCGGCGAAGCGCACCAGCAGCAGGGTGGAATCGACCGCGGTCGCGGTCTCGTCGTAGCTGCTGTTACCGCCGAGCCGGAAGCCCATCGGCTGCTGCTCGGCCAGCGACAGCGCCCAGCGGGGGTTGCGCACGCCGAGCGAAACCCCGCCGCCCCCGTCCAGCGCCACCACCAGCGACATCTGGCGGTCGAACTGGGCGGCCATCATGCAGTGGCTGAAGCTTTGCGATTCCGCCGCATAGAATGCCGATCCGGCCCAGGGGTCGACCGAGAAGGCGAAATCCGGCTGCTGCGCCGAGGCCGCGGATGCGGCGCCGGCGACGTACAGCGCGGACAACGTGGGCAGCGGGACCCGGCGCACGGGCGCTACTTCATGGTCGGCATGACGAACTCCGCGCCGGCGCGGATGCCCGTCGGCCAGCGCGAGGTGATCGTCTTCAGCTTGGTGAAGAAGCGCACGCCCTCCTCGCCGTGCATGTGGTGGTCGCCGAACAGCGAATCTTTCCAGCCGCCGAAGCTGTGATAGGCCACCGGCACCGGGATCGGCACGTTGACGCCGATCATGCCGATGCGGGCCCGGTTGGCGAAATCGCGCGCGCTGTCGCCGTCGCGGGTGAAGATGGCGGCACCGTTGCCGAACTGGTGGTCGTTCACCAGGTCGACCGCCTCGGCATAGTCCTTGGCGCGCACCACCGACAGCACCGGCCCGAAGATCTCCTCCTTGTAGATCCGCATGTCCGGCGTGACCCGGTCGAACAGGCTGCCTCCCATGAAATAGCCGTTCTCGTAACCCTGCAGCTTGAGCCCACGGCCGTCGACGACGAGGTCCGCCCCCTCCTCCACGCCGAGGTCGATGTAGCCGGTGACCTTGTCGAAGTGGGTCCGGGTCACCAGCGGTCCCATTTCCGATTCCGGGTCGGTGCCGACGCCGACCTTCAGGCCCTGCACCCGCGGCTTCAGCATCGAGATCAGCCGGTCGCCGGTCTGCTCGCCGACCGCGACGGCGACCGAGATCGCCATGCAGCGCTCGCCCGCCGCGCCATAGGCCGCGCCCATCAGCGCGTCGGTGGCCTGGTCCATGTCGGCGTCGGGCATCACCACCATGTGGTTCTTGGCGCCGCCCAGCGCCTGCACCCGCTTGCCGTGGGCACAGCCGGTCTCATAGATGTATTTCGCGATCGGCGTCGACCCGACGAAGCTGACGGCCGCGATGCCGGGGTGGGTCAGGATCGCGTCGACCGCCGCCTTGTCGCCGTGCACCACGTTGAACACGCCGTCGGGCAGGCCGGCCTCCTTCAGCAGGTCGGCCAGCATCAGCGACGCCGACGGGTCGCGCTCCGACGGCTTCAGGATGAAGCAGTTGCCGGCGGCGATCGCCACCGGGAACATCCACATCGGCACCATCGCCGGGAAGTTGAACGGCGTGATGCCGGCGACGACGCCAAGCGGCTGGCGCATCGCCCAGCTGTCGACCGCGGTGCCGACGTTCTCGGTGTAGGCGCCCTTCAGCAGGTGCGGAATGCCGCAGGCGAACTCGACCACCTCCAGGCCGCGCGTCACCTCGCCGTCGGCATCGCTCAGCACCTTGCCGTGCTCCGCGGTGATGATGGCGCCGAGCTCGGCCCGGTGCTGCTCCAGCAGCTCCTTGAACTTGAACATCACCCGTGCGCGGCGCAGCGGCGGCGTGGCGGCCCATTGCGGGAATGCCGCTTGCGCGGCCTCGACCGCGGCGTCGACCTCCGGCCCGGCGCCGAGCACGACCTGGGCCTGCACCTCGCCGGTGGCGGGGTTGAACACGTCGCCGACACGGCCGCCGTTCAGCGCAACCCGCTTGCCGCCGATGTAATGCTGCACTGACCGCATGGCTTTCCTCCCCCGGGATGGTGTCCCAGCCGGCGCCGGGTTCGTTGACTGTCCGGTTGCGGGTTATAGTGTCTAGGGGTGAACGCCGCAATTCACCCTGGCGGAACAGCGGCGAAATGACGGAGGCCGGCGATGACAGGCGACAAGGCGGCGCGGCGCGTCCGCGTCGACGTGGTTTCCGACGTGATCTGCCCCTGGTGCTTCATCGGCAAGCGCAACCTGGAAGCCGCCCTGGCCAGCCGACCGGACATCGCGGTCGACGTGCATTGGCGCGCCTTCCAGCTCAACCCCGACATGCCGCGCGACGGCATGGAGCGTCGCGCCTATCTGGAGGCGAAGTTCGGGCGCAGCGACGGCGGCGGCATCTATGAGCGGGTCACCGCGGCCGGCCAGCGTGCCGGTATCGATTTCGCCTTCGACCGCATCGCGCGGACGCCGAATACCGTGGCGGCCCACCGCCTGATCGCCCTCGCCGCCGAGGAAGACCGTCAGGACGCGGTGGTCGAGGCGCTGTTCGACGGCTACTTCCGGGCAGGCCGCGACATCGGATCGCTCGACCAGCTGGCGGCGCTGGCGCAGACCGCCGGCCTGTCCGAGGTGGCAATCGAAAAGCTGCGCGGCTCGGACGCCGCCGAGGCCGACGTGCTGGCCGAGGACGAGATCGCCCGCCAGTCCGGCATCCACGGCGTGCCGTGCTTCATCGTCGACCGGGCATTCGCCGTGTCCGGCGCGCAACCGCCGGAAACGCTGGCCGCGGCGCTGGACCACGCCCTGGCGATGCGGGACCAGGCGGTCGCATAGCGCCGGCGTGGCGCCAAGCCCGGCTCAGAAATCGCCCGGTCCGTAGACCGGGCCCGTCACCACGACCTCGAATGCGGTCCCGGGCACCCGGCGAAGCTGCGCCAGATCGTCGTCGACCCAGCCCGGCGACGGCGCGCCGCTGACGAACCAGCCGGTGCCGTTGTCGGCCACGATCAGCCCGTAACGCTTCAGCGCCTCCAGGATAACCCGCGCCTGGCCTTCGAAGCCGGCGAGGTCGAAATCGGCGCGCAGCCGCAGCCGCAGGCCCATCGGCGGCAGGTCGGGATCGTCGGACTGCGAGGCCCAATGCGTGGCCGGCGGGACGAACCCGCGCCGGGTCTGCGGAAGCGTCACCCGCAACGCATGCCTTATCGTGCCCGACGCCACTTCGTCGTAGCGGACCAGGCCGGGGAAGATCGGCAGGCCGGCGGCGTCAGCCGAGGTCCAGCCCAACGGACGCAGCGCGTTCGACGAAAGGTCGAACACCGCGCCGGACTCCGCCGACCAGCCGGCGCCGGTGCGGGCGGCCCGGTAGAGTTCGTAGAGCCGGCAGCCATCGGCGTCGACGACCAGCACATGGTCGTCGTTGCCGCCCTCGACGACCGCCTCGTCCGGAATCGGATAGGGGCCGGGGTCGCTCTCGTCGGCATAGTCGGTGAACCGCACCGGCACCGGCGGCTGGCCGGCGCCGACCACGGCATAGGGGATGCCATAGTCCGGATCCTCGCCGAAGTCGGCGCGCAGCATGCGGTCCTCGCCGGCGGTCAGCCGCGCGACGATCGCCGCCGAATCCGGGGCCACCGGCGCCGCGGCGATGTCCCAGTTCCAGGGATTGTCGGCCGGGAACACGGCGCAGCGGCCGACCCGCGGCGGCTCGGTGAATGCAGCCGGCGACCATGTCGGCTGCTGCGCCAGCGCGACGCCCGCCAGCGTCGGCAACGCCGCCAAACCACACAGCCAGCGGCTCATGCCGCCCGTGCCTCGACCAGCTCGCGCAGCCGGCGCAGCAGGAAGCGTGTGCCCTTCACCCGCTCGCTCACGTTGGTCCAGTCGCGGCGATAGACCAGCCGATGGTCGGGGCGCAGCGCCACGCGACCGGCCTGGCCGGCAATGAAGCTGACCAGGCCCTGCGGGTTGGCGAAGCGGTTCTCGCGGAACGCCACCACCGCGCCCTTCGGCCCCGCATCGAGCTTCTCGATGCCCGCTGCCCGGCAAAGATTTTTGATTTCAACGATCTGGAGAAGGTTTTCGACACCTTCGGTGAGCGGGCCGAACCGGTCGATCAGCTCGGCGGCGAAGGCCTCGATCTCCGACTTGTCGTGCAGGTCGGCGGCGCGCCGGTACAGCGACAGGCGCAGCCCCAGGTCCGGCACATAGTCCTCGGGGATCAGCACCGGAATGCCGATGGTGATCTGCGGGGTCCACTCCGACTCGCCGACGTCGTCGACCCGGCCCCGCGCCTCCGCCACCGCCTCCTCCAGCATCTGCTGATAGAGCTCGACACCGACCTCGCGGATCTGGCCGGACTGCTCCTCGCCCAGCAGGTTGCCGGCGCCGCGGATGTCGAGGTCGTGACTGGCCAGCGTGAAGCCGGCGCCGAGCGAATCCAGCGTCTGCATCACGTGCAGGCGCCGTTCGGCCGCCTCGGTCAGCACCTTGCCGGGCGTCGTCGTCAGATAGGCATAGGCACGGATCTTGCCGCGGCCGACCCGTCCGCGCAGCTGGTAGAGCTGGGCCAGCCCGAACATGTCGGCGCGGTGGATGACGATGGTGTTGGCATTGGGCAGGTCGAGGCCGCTTTCGACGATCTGGGTGGACAGCAGCAGGTCGAAGCGCCGCTCGTAGAAATCGGTCATCACCGCTTCCAGATCGCTGGGTGCCATCTGGCCGTGCGCCACCCGCATGCGCACCTCCGGCACCAGCTTCTCCAGCCGCTCGCGGACGGTCTCGAGATCCCTGACCCGCGGGCAGACATAGAAGATCTGGCCGCCGCGATAGCGCTCGCGCAGGATCGCCTCGCGGATCACCACGCCGTCATAGGGCTGCACGAAGGTGCGCACCGCCAGCCGGTCGACCGGCGGCGTCGCGATCATGCTCATCGTGCGCACGCCCGACAGCGCCATCTGCAGCGTGCGCGGGATCGGTGTCGCGGTCAGCGTCAGCACGTGCACGTCGGTCTTCAGCTGCTTCAGCCGTTCCTTCTGCGCCACGCCGAAATGTTGTTCCTCATCGACAACAAGTAGGCTCAAACGTTTGAATTTGATCGTTTTTGCCAGCAGAGCATGCGTGCCGACGACAATGTCGACGGTGCCGTCGGCCACGCCGGCGCGCACCGCCGCGGCGTCGCGCGACGCCACCAGGCGCGACAGCTGCGCCACCCTCAGCGGCAGGTCGGCGAAGCGCTGGCGGATCACCTCGTAATGCTGCCGGCACAACAGCGTGGTCGGCACCACCACCGCCACCTGACCGCCGGCCATCGCCGCAACGAAGGCGGCCCGCAGCGCCACCTCGGTCTTGCCGAAGCCGACATCGCCGCAGATCAGCCGGTCCATCGGCTTGCCGGACGCCATGTCGTCCAGCGTCTGCTCGATGGCGCGCAGCTGGTCGTCGGTCTCGGGATAGGGGAACCGGGCGGCGAACTCGTCGTAGATGCCGGCCGGCGTCGCCAGCTTGTCGGCGACGCGGACCTCGCGCTCGGCCGCGACCCGGATCAGGTGCGCGGCGATCTCGCGGATGCGCTGCTTGACCTTGGCCTTGCGCGACTGCCAGCCGGCCCCGCCGAGCCGGTCGAGCTGGGTCATGCCGTCGGCGGTGCCGTAGCGCGACAGCACCTCGATGTTCTCGACCGGCACGAACAGCTTGTCGTCGCCGGCATAGAGCACGCGCAGGCAGTCGTGCGGCGCGCCCGCCGCCTCGACCGCAACCAGCCCGTCGTAGCGGCCGATGCCGTGGTCGCGATGAACCACGAGGTCGCCGACCGCCAGCGCCGTCGCCTCGGTGATGACGTTCTCGGCCTTGCGCTGGCGCCGGGCCGGCCGCGCCATGCGCTCGCCCAGGATGTCCTGTTCGGTGATCACCGTCAGCCGGTCGGCGCGGAAGCCGGTCTCCAGCGGCGCCACCACCGCGCCGACCACCCGCGGCGGCAACGCCAGCGCCTGCTGCCAGCTGTCGACCCGCGTCTGCGCGTCGAGCCCGTGCTCGGCCAGCAGGCCGGACAGGCGGTCGCGCGCGCCGGTCGACAGCCCGGTCACCACCACCCGGCGGCCGTCGCCGTGCTCGACCCCGATCGCGGCGACCACCGAGTCGAACAGGCCGGAGTCGTGCCGCGCCCGCGCCTCGGCAAAGGACGGGCTGCCGCGCGCGCCGGCGTCGCGGGTGTGCTTCTCGCCTGCGATCTCGAAATGGGTCAGCTGCGCTACCGGGCGCACCGCCAGGCTGGCATCCCAGTCCGCCGCCGAGAGATAGAGCCGCTCCGGTGGGACCGGCCGGTAGACGCCGCCGCTGTCGGCCGCGGCGCCGGCGGCGGCGCGGGCCTGGAAATAATCCTGGATCGTGTCCAGCCGCGCATCGCGCGCCTCGACCGCCTGTTCGTCCAGGGCCACCGGCACGCCCGGCAGATAGTCGAGGATGCCGTCCAGCGCGCCGTAGAACAGCGGCAGCCAGTGCTCCATGCCGGCATAGCGGTGGCCGGCGCTGACGGCCTCGTACAGCGGGTCGGCACCGGCAGTGGCGCCGAACAGTGCCCGGTAGCCCTCGCGGAACTGGCGGATGCGCTCCGGCGTCAGCGTGATCTCGCTGACAGGCGCCAGCACCAGCTTCTTCCGGCTCGCGGTGGTGCGCTGGTCGACCGGGTCGAAGGCGCGGATCTCCTCCAGTTCGTCGCCGAACAGGTCGAGGCGCAGCGGCACGTCGCTGCCGGCGGGAAACACGTCGATGATCCCGCCGCGCGCGGCATATTCGCCCGGCTCGCGCACCGTGGTGGCGCGGACATAGCCGTTGCGCTCGAAGAACTGCAGCAGCCGCTCGCGGTCGATCGTCTCGCCGACCCGGGCGGAGAGGCCGGCATCGACGAAGGTCGCGCGCGGCGGCACGCGCTGCAGCAGCGCGTTGACCGTCGTCGCGACCAGCGTCGGCCGGCGGTTGGCGGTGCCGGCCTCGGCCTCCGCCGCCAGCGTGGTCAGCGTCTCGATCCGGCGCGCGACCACGTGGCCGTTGGGCGAGGCACGGTCATAGGGCAGGCAGTCCCAGGCCGGAAACTCGAGCACCCGCACGTCGGGCGCGAAAAAGGCGACGCTGGCCGCGGTCAGCGCCAGCCGCGCGTCGTCGCGCGCGACGTGCAGCACGCGGCGGCCGGGTGCCCCGGACAGGTAGTGCGCCAGCAGCAGGGCGTCGACGCCGGCCGGCACCGATCCGACCGTCAGCCGGCCCGGCGCGTCGAGGATGTCGGCGAGGTCGATCACCGGTCGGCAGGCCGGTAGCGATGGGCGCGCAGGCGACGCAACACCGGGCCGTCGAGCGCCGGCGGCGGGTCGGCCCGGCCGGTGAGCCACAGCCACAGGTCCGGGTCGCTGGCGTCGAGCAGGCGCTCCAGCTCGGCGACCTCGACCGCGTCGAAACCCGGCACATGGGCGCGCGCGAACTGGCCGAGCAGCAGGTCGGTCTCCTGCGTGCCGGTGTGCTCGCTGCGATAGATCAGCCGCTTGCGGCGGATATCCAGGTCGGCGGCGTCCGCCATCTTCGTGCTCCTCAGGCCCGCAGGGTATATAGCCAGCAGGACGCCCCGCCAATGCCGCATCACCGGACCGCCATGCGACCGCCGATCCTGTTCGACCTGTTCAAGCCGATCGACCGCCTGTCCGGCGTCGGCCCGGCCGTGGCGGCGAAACTGGAGCGCCTGGGCATCGCACGCGTGATCGACCTGCTGTGGCACCTGCCGACCCAGGTGATCGACCGTCGCGACCGGCCGCAGGTCTCGCTGGCGCGGATCGGCACGGTCGTCACCCTGCAGGTGCGCGTGCTGGAGCATCACCCGCCGGCGACGTCGCGCCAGCCCTATCGGATCTATTGCGGCGACGACAGCGGCGAGATCGCGCTGGTCTTCTTCCGCGCGCGGCCCGACTACCTGCAGCGCCTGCTGCCGGTCGGCGCCGAGCGCATCGTCAGCGGCCGGGTCGATTCGTTCAACGACCAGCTGCAGATGGCGCATCCCGACCATGTCATCGACCCGGCCGAGCTCGACCGGCTGGCGCTGGTCGAGCCGGTCTATCCGATGACCGAAGGCCTGTCGCCGAAGACCCTGCACAAGCTGGTGCAGGCGGCGGTCAAGGTCGCGCCCGCGCTGCCGGAGTGGCTGGAGCCGCATCACCGGCAGCGGACCCGCTGGCCGGACTGGCGGGCCGCGCTGGAGGCGGTGCACGCGCCGGGTTCGCCGCAAGAGATCGATCCGCGCGCGCCGGCGCGGCTGCGGCTGGCCTATGACGAGCTGCTTGCCAACCAGCTGGCGCTGATGGTGGTGCGGACCCGCCAGCGGACGCAGCGCGGGCGGCCGACCGCCGGCGACGGCAGCCTGCGCGCGAAGGCCGCAGCCGCCCTGCCCTACGCGCTCACCGGCGCGCAGCGGCGCGCGATCGGCGAGATCGTCGCCGACATGGCCTCGGACGAGCGGATGCTGCGGCTGCTGCAGGGCGACGTCGGCAGCGGCAAGACAGCGGTCGCGCTGATGGCGATGCTGAATGCGGCAGAGGCGGGGCGCCAGGCCGCGCTGATGGCGCCGACCGAGATCCTCGCCCGCCAGCACTTCCAGACCATCGCGCCGCTGGCGGCGGCCTGCGGGGTGACCGCGGCGGTGCTGACCGGGCGCGACAAGAGCCGCGAGCGCCGCGAGGCGCTGGGCCGGCTCGCCGACGGGCGCGCCGCCATCGCCATCGGCACCCATGCGCTGTTCCAGGAGGAGGTGGCGTTCCACGACCTTGCCCTGGTCATCATCGACGAGCAGCACCGCTTCGGCGTGCACCAGCGGCTGCTGCTGGCCGGCAAGGGCGAGCGCGCCGACACACTGGTGATGACCGCAACCCCGATCCCGCGCACGCTGGCGCTGGCCTTCTACGGCGACATGGACCAGTCGATCCTGGACGAGAAGCCGCCGGGACGCGCGCCGGTCGACACCCGTGCCGTGCCGATGGACCGGCTCGACGAGGTGGTCGCCGGCATCGACCGGGCGGTGAACGAGGGCGCCAAGGTCTATTGGGTGTGCCCGCTGGTCGAGGAGTCGGAGCAGTCGCCGCTGACCGCCGCTGCCGACCGGCACGCGATGGTGGCGCGCGTGCTGCGGCACCGGATCGGCCTTGTGCACGGCCGGCTGTCGGGCCCGGAGAAGGACCGGGCGGTGCAGCGCCTGGCACTGCCGCGCGACGACCCGGACGCCCTCGACGTGCTGGTCGCAACCACGGTGATCGAGGTCGGCGTCGACGTGGCGGACGCCACCGTCATGGTGATCGAGCTTGCCGAACGCTTCGGGCTGGCGCAGCTGCACCAGTTGCGCGGCCGGGTCGGCCGCGGCAACCGGCCCGGAACCTGCCTGCTGCTCTACCAGGCGCCGCTGGGCGAAACCGCGCGGGCGCGGCTGGCGATGATGCGCGAGACCGACGACGGCTTCCGCATCGCCGAGGAGGATCTCCGGCTGCGCGGCAGCGGCGAACTGCTGGGCGTGAAACAGGCCGGCATGCCGCAGATGCGCGTGGCCGACCTGATGGCGCACGCCGATCTGCTGCCGGTGGCTCGCGACGACGCGCGGCTGGCGATGGAACGCGATCCCGAGCTGGCCTCGCCGCGCGGCCAGGCGCTGCGGGTGCTGCTGTACCTGTTCGAGCGCGACGCCGCGGTTCCGCTGCTGCGTTCCGGCTGACCGCCGGGCGACAGGCGCGCTCAGGCCGCCGGTTTCTCGGCCTGCCCGTCCGCGTCCTCGCCGGGCGCGGCAATTCGCGGCGCCTCGCCGTCGCGGTAGGAGGCCACCGTCGGCTGGGCGCGCTCCTCCTCCGGGCGCTTGTCCTCCGGCGTCACCATGCCGCCGGAGACCACCATCTTGATGCCCTCCTCCACCGACATGCTGAGCACCACCAGTTCCTTGCGCGGCACGAACAGGAAGAAGCCGGAGGTGGGGTTCGGCGTCGTCGGCACGAACACATTGACCAGTTCGTCCTCGGTCAGGCTCTGCACCTCGCCCTGGGTGACGCCGGTGATGAAGCCGAGCGTCCAGGTGCCGTGGCGGGGATATTCGAACAGCACGACCTCGCGGAACGAGCCCGACTGGTTCTGGAACACCATCTCCAGAACCTGCTTGAGGAAGGCATAGATGCCGCGCACCACCGGCAGACGGCCGAGCAGCCCCTCGTAGCTGTTGCGCAGCAGCCGGCCGAGATAGCCGGTGGTCAGCGCGCCGATGACGGTGATGCCGACCAGCGCCACCACCAGGCCGACGCCGGGCAGCTCGAACGGCAGATACTGGCTCGGCCACCAACCCGGCGGCAGCAACGGCTTCACCGCCCGGTCGATCCAGTCGACGATGGCCAGCACCAGCCAGACGGTCAGCCCGATCGGCGCCGTCGCCAGCAGGCCGGCGATGAACCAGCGCCGCAGGCGCCAGAACACCCCGCCGCGCCGCTTCTTCCGCTTCTGGTCTTCAACCTGCCTGGCGTTCATGCCCGTCCCCACCCGGCTCCGCGCGACCCCGGGCAATAGAACGCCGCATCGCCGCGCCGGTCGTCAAGCCGCGGGTCGGTTCTCCGGTTCAGCCGAGCGCGCCGATGTCGTAGATAACGCCGCTGCTGATCCGCCGGATCAGGCGATAGAGCGCGTCGATCGGCTGGAAGATCTCGATGTGCTCGCGCAGATAGGACTGCGTCTCCTCGCTGCGATAGCTCGCCGGCTCGCCGAAGCCCTGGTCGGTGGCGGTCGGATCGGTGCGCGGGAAGATGCGCTCCAGCTGATCGACCGCGTGCTCCACGTCGAGATGCAGGATCTGGGCGACCAGCGCCTCGGGCGTGGTGCCATGCTGGGCGCTGAAGTCGGGAATGTGCACGGCCAGCCGGCAGAGCTGCTGGACCAGCGCGACGCGCAGCGCGTGCAGCAGCTCCAGGTTGCCGCGCCGCTCCGCCTCTCCCAGCGCATGGCCCGCCGGCACCACGTCCGCGCGCAGGTCGGCCAGGGCGTCGTCCAGGTCGGCGCAGTCGCGGCTGAGCTTGCGGTAGATGCGGACCAACCGCTCGTGGGTACGGCTGCGCTCCAGGTGCGTCGCGACCGCGCGGGCGGCGATGCGGCGATCGCGGTCGGTCTCGTGCGCCGCCAGCAGCAGCCACAGCCCGGGGTCGACCGTGTCGATATAGGCCTTAAGCGCATCCAGGCTGGAAAAGGCGCGGGCATATTCGATCATGCCGATCAACCGACGGAACCGCGCCGAATCCGCATAGAGCGCGCGGAACTGGCCCGGATCGCGCCGGATCGCCCGGCCGAGCCCGCCCAGCGTGTTGGCCAGGAAGCCCATCTGCTGCAGGATCGCATTGTGCGGGATCGCGCGGATCTGCGACGGATGCAGGCTCGCGGCATCGTCGCCGAAGTCGTGCTGCCGCCGCACCGCGCGACTGCCGGTGCTGTACAGCAGGTTCGGCCCGTAAACCCCCAGCAACGCTGCATAATCCGGATCGTCCATGATCTCGGCGTTGAAGCGCTCCACCGCGGTGAAGAACTCCTGCATGTGGGCCTGCGCCGCATAGAACGGGTCGCCCAGCCCCTCGCTCGCCGGCAGCGGACCGAGCACATGCTCGATCACCCGGCACAGCGAGGTGAAGGCGATCGCCGGGGTCACGTAGTAGAGATAGCCGTCGCCGCCCTGGAAGCTGACCTCCTGCTTCAGCGCGATGCCGGCCTCAGCCAGCGCCTCGCGCACATGCGGGCTGCAGACATAGTCCAACCGGTCCTCGAAGCTGGCGGGATGGCCGCCGCGGCCGATCGACTCGCCGTGGGTGTTGAAGATCAGCAGCTCGACATCCGACAGGCCATGTGCGGCCATGGTGGCGCCGACCCGCCCCTGCAGGCGCTCGATCGCCACCGATGCCGCGGTCTGGCCCAGATAGCGGCCGGCATCGGAAAAGCCGGTCTGGATGCACAGCCGGCCACGCTGCCGCACATAGTCGACATAGTGCGGCTGGGCGAGCAGTTCCTCGACGATCTCGTGACCGCGCTCCAGCGCCGCCTCGGTCTCGAACAGCGGCGAGATGTCGATCGATTGCTCGATGCCGAACAGCTTGGCGTAGTACAGCGCCGCCAGCACGGTGAACGGCGTCTCGCACTCCGCGATCAGGAAGCGCACCGGGTTGGTGCGGTCGATGTATTTCAGCATCTGGGTGACGATCATGAACAGCCGCTTGGCCGAGGCGCGCTCCGCCATCACCGAGCCGAAGTTGATGGTCACCGGCTCGACGGTGTCGATCATCGCGTTGACGGCGGCCAGATAGGTGTTGCGGCTGGTCGGGTCGTCCGGCGGGCTTTCCATCCCGACCGCCTTGCGGATGGCGTTGTGCAGCTGGCTGGCGTTCAGCCGGACGTGGGTCTCGGCCATGCTCAGCCCGAAATTGGCGATCTCCGCCCGCAGCACGCACAGCGCGGCGACGCCGTCCGCGGCGCGGGTCAGGCCGACCGCCCGGTCGACCAGGTCGATCAGCGCGCCGACCTCGATCAGCCGCTCGCCGCGCTCGGCGTACATCCGCTGCGCGATGCCGCGCACCAGATCGGCGTCGTCGCGCCCGGCGATGGCGTCGAACGCCGCCTGCTCGTCGCGGGCGTGGCGCAGGGTCAGGGCGATGCGGGTGTCGAACAGCTCCAGCGTCCGGCGCAGATCCTCGTCGCGCGGCGCCCGGGCATGGGCCTCGATCAGTTGGCGGGCGGAGGCGGAGTAGTGTTCGAGCTGGCGGATCTGCACCAGCAGCCGCTTCTTGAAGGTGTGGAACCACTGGATGTCCGAGCGTCCGTCCAGGTCGTAGCCGACCCAGCTGGCCAGGGTCACCAGGCGCGGCCGCAACTGGCGCCAGTTGTCGGGATAGAGCTCGGCGGCAACCTCGAACACGATGCGATAGACCCGCTGCAGCGCGGACCGGGCATTGGCGATCGCGACCAGCGACAACCGGTGTTCCAGCGCAAGGTCGATCGAGGGTTCCGGCCGGTGGTCGGCGGCCAGCAGCTGGCGCAGGCGGTTGTCGACCGCCCCGTCGTCGAGCCGGCGGCCGTCGGCCCCGACGCCGGCACCGAGCTCGGCAAGGCAGACCAGCAGCGGCTCGGCCAGCGAGAAGGTCGGGTGGGCCGTGAAGACCACGCCGAACGGCGCCGCCTCCATGCGCCGCTTGAAGCTGGTGAACGGCGCCTTGATCGGCTGGTCGCCGGTCCCCTTTTCCAGGGCGGCGCGGCGGATCAGGTCGCGCAACGCGGCATCGTTGCGCTCCGGGTCGCGGTTGCCGAGATAGCCGGCAAGGCGCTCGGCGCGGACGGCGAAGGCCTCGGCACACAGCAGCTGGACCAGCCCGTCGACGAGGGCGAGCCCGATCTGGCCGCGCTCCAGCATGCGGGTGATCTCCAGCGCAAGCCGCTGGATCGGGTTGCCGTAGGGGTCCGCCTCGGCCGCCATGCGGAAGCCGTCGAGCAGGTCCTCCAGCTGGCGCCGCAGCACCAGGCTTTCGGCCGGCGCGGCTCGCCCGAAGGCGCCCGCGGCGGACGGCAGCTCACCGCCGGGCGCGCCCGCCTCCGCGATCGCCAGCAGCCGGGCCGGCAGCTCCTCGTCCGACCCTCGGTCGGCAACGGTCGTCGGCGCTTGCTGGCGCGCTGCAGCCTTGGACATGGCTTTCCCCCGGGGTCGCAGTCAGCGGTTCGGCCCCGTTCGCACGCTGCAATCGGCGCGCCATCGGGCCCGTCACCGGCGCCGGGAAGGTGGGCCAAGCGGTGCGACAAAGCAAGCCCGCGGGCCGCTCGCGGCGCGGAACCTCCGCACTCCTGCCGTATTTCGAAGCCAGCGTGCATCGTGTATGCACCGGTTGGCGCGGCCTCGCGCCCGCCGTCCTTGGCCATGGAAGAAGCGTGACGACCCGGTCCCCACAGCACGAGCAATCCCTGCCGGCGGCGATCTGGCATGCGCTGTTCGGCGGCCCGCTGCTGCGGCTGCCGCCCGCGCGCACGCGCGAGGCACGGCGGCTCCGGCTCGCGCTCACCGCTTCGGTCGCGTTCCACAGCGTGCTGCTGGCCGGCGGGGCCCTGGTGGCGGCCGGCGCGGTGCTGCAGGGCGGCGGCGACGTCGCCGGCATCGAGATCGTGCTCGACACCCGCGGCCTGGACAGCGGCCCGATGGCCGGGCGCAGCTATGCCCCGCCGCAAGAGCTCGCCGAACGCGCGCCGACGGACGACGCGCCGCCGCCCGACGCGGCGCCGGAAGCGGTGCCCGATGAGCTGGAGGAACCGCCGCCGGAGCTGACCGAGGCGCCGCAGCCGCTGCCCGACGACCCGCAGCCGGTGCCGCCGATCGAAACGCCTGCGGCCGCCCCGCCACAGCAGCTGGCCGCACTGGACCTGCCGGAACGGTCCGACGGCCTGCCGGAGCAGATCGAGCGACCGCGCGGCATCGAGCCGTTCGAAACGCCGCCGGCGGCGGTCGACGACGTGCCAGTCGTCGCCGAGTCCCCACCGCCGGCCCAGGCCGCGCCGACGCCGCTGCAGCCGCTGCCGCCGATCGACGCACCGGCCGCGCCGACGGCCGCTGTCGACGCCCAGGCGGACGCCGTGCCGGCGCCGGCCCTGCCGGCATTCGTCGAGCCCGTCGCCGCCGTGCCGGCGCAGCAAACGACGCCGGCCCCGCCGGTTCCCGCCCTGGTCGCCCCGCCGGCTCCGGCGGCACCCGAGCCGGCCGCACTGGAGCCGGTTGCGCTGCCCGGCACCCAGCTGGCGTCGCTGGAGCCGCCGCAACCCTTCGTGCGCAGCCTGGCCCCGGCGCCCGCCGTGCCCGAGGCCTCGCCGGTTCCGGCGGCGCCGACGCCCGACGAGGCCGCGACCGAGACGCAGCCGGAGGCGCCGCTGGCGATCGCACTGCCGCCTGAGCCGGCTACGCCGGAGCCGCCGGCGCTGGACGAGCCGCCGCCGCCGGAGCAGTTCGTCCCGCCGCCGGGCCCGGTCGAATGGGTGCAGCCGATCGCGCCGCCGCGCTACGACCCGCGGATCGAGGATGCGCTCGCCGCCGTGCAGACCGGCCGGCCGGAAGGGCCCGAAAGCGCGATTGCCGCCATCCTGGCCGAGATCAGTTGCGGCCATCTCGACGCCGACGTGACCGTCGACGGCAGCGTCGCCGTGCGCGGCTTCATGACGTCCAGCGACGAGCAGGCCGAAGTGCGCCAGCGGCTTTCGGAGATCAACGGCATCGCCGGCGTCGCCGACGACAATGTCGTGGTCGTCGGCGACGGCCTCTGCAGCGGGCTCGGTGTCTATGCCGGCGCCGGCGCCGAGATCGCCCCCGACGCCGAACCGATGGACCACCTGCCGCCCGAACTGCGGCCCGACCCGCTGTTCGGGATGATCCAGGGCGGCCGGGCGGCCTTCGCGGAAGCGCAGTATCTCGAGGTCTATGTCGAGACGCCGGACTACCCCGCCCACGTCTACATCGACTTCTTCAAGCCGAACGGCGAGGTGGTCCACCTGCTGCCGAGCGAGCTGAACCCGACGCCGGCCAACTACTACCCGGCGGCGGCCACCACCATTCCGATCAGCGCGGCCGAGCCGGGCTCGATCGCGGTGCCGGCCGGCCCGCCCTACGGTACCGGCATGGTGGTCACGCTGTCGACCAGCGCACCGCTGTTCGACCTGTCGCCGCCGCGCCCGCGCGTGGAACTGGCCGAAGGCTATCTCGCCGCGCTGGAAGAGGAACTGCAGCGCCGGGCGCTGACGCCCGACTTCCGGTCGCAATACGGCTACGTCTTCGTCGAGACCCAGCAGCAGCCGTGAGCGACGGCGCCGCTCAGGCGCCGGTCCAGGCGGAGACGAACGGGGCGGTGTCGACCTGGCGCGGCGCCGGCGCGGCGTCGGTGGTGCCGATGTAGAGCAGGCCGACCAGCTCGTCGGTCTCGGCCAGCCCGAAGGCGGACTTGAACGCCGCATCGCGCGCGATCGGCCCGGTCTTCCACATGCAGCCATAGCCCTTGGCATGGGCCGCAAGCTGGATGTTCTGCGCGGCGCAGCCGGCCGACAGCACCTGCTCGACCACCGGGATCTTCGGATGGTCGGCCTGCACCTTGGCGGCCACCACCACGATCAACGGCGCGCGCAGCGGCTTCTCGGCTTCCCGCTCCAGCAACGGCGCCGGCGCATCCGGCTCGCGCGCCCGCAGGTTGTCGGCCATCAGCGCACCGAGCCTGGCCCGCGCATCGCCGGCAATGACGAACAGGCGCCAGGGCTTCAGCTTGCCGTGGTCCGGCGCGCGCAGCGCGGTCGCCAGGATCTCGTCGAGCTCGGCACCCGCGGGCGCCGGGTCCACCAGCCGCGCCGGGGTCACCCGCGTGTTCAGCGCCGTCATGGCATCCATCGGTCATCCTCCCCATCGATTCACCCGACCGGAACGTCAATTGGCACGGGCGCCGCCGGGAGGCAATGCGCTCAAGCGCCAGCGGCCTGTTCTTCCATGCCCAGATTCTGCTCCAGGCGGCGGCGGGCCACCTCGAACACATGCTCGCGCAACTCCGGCTGGGTGCCGAGGAAAGCGGAGAAGTCGCGGCTGCGCAGCACCAGCACCTCGCAATAGCCGAGCGCGGTGACGTCGGCGGTGCGCGGGCGATTGAACACCAGTGCGATCTCGCCGAAGAACTCGCCGGAGCCGAGGCGTGTGGTCGCGGCATCCCCGCCGCTGACCTCGACGGCGCCGGACAGCAGAAAGAACATGGCGTCGCCGCGCTCGCCGGCGGTGACGATACGCTCGCCGGGCATGATCAGCCGCTTGCGCAGCAGGGCCGCCAGCCCCCGCCGCTGCGCCGGGTCGAGATCGGCGAACAGCGGCACCCGTGTGATCAGCTCCTCGACCGGCGCCGACACGTCGAGCCGCGGGCGACGTTCGGCCCGCGCCCAGCGCGAACGCCAGTCGCGCATCAGGGTGGTGTGGACCTCGTGGCCGATCATGGCGTCGTCGAGCAGCGCGCGATAGGCGGCATCTTCCATGCGCATGGCGATCCGGTTCATCTGCACCGTCTTCAGCGCCATCGCATAGTCGGGATACTGCAGCTCCAGCGCCTGCAGGCCGGTGGCGATGCGCAGCATCCGCGCCTGCAGGGTGCGGTCGAGTACAGCCTGCGCCTCGGCGCCGGTCATGCCGGTCAGCCGCCCGCGGGCGAAGGCGGCCAGCTCGCGCACCGCCACCCGCATCGCCAGCAGCGTCTCGTATCGATCGGCCAGCACGCGCGACAGCATCCGCTCGACATGCAGGCGCCGGTTGATCCAGATCGCGATCCGCATCGCCGGCGAGAAGCGCAGCGAGCGGTCCACCGCCGCCTCGTAGCCGTCGAGCCGGGCGGCCTTGACCGCGTCGGCCAGCCGGCCGGCGAAGGCAAGCAGGGCGCGGTTGGTGTGCCGCGACACGATGCGCTGGGCGAACAGGTCCTCGTAGACCTGCCGCTCCTGCGCGGCGAGCGCGGTCAGCCCGATATAGACGCGGTCGTCGAGCGGCAGGCCGGCGACGGTCTCCGCCTCCCCCTCCAGCTGGGTGCGGCGGCCGTCGAAAACGGCGCACACCGCGCTGGTGATCGCCGGCTCGACGCCGTAGCGCCGCGCGATCTCGCGCAGGTCGTCCTGCACCTTGTCGAGGGCAAGATCGATCGCACGGGCCCGCACCAGCCGGTCCGCCCGGCTGAGCCTGGTCAGCCCCAGCCAGCGGATCATCGCCGGCAGCGTGGTGGCGTTGACGAACAGGGTGAACAGCACGAAGCCGGTGGCAAGCGTCGCGACCAGCCGCCGCGTCTCCGCGTCGATCTCCGGGTGCTCGGTCACCGCCAGGGCCAGCGCCAGCGTCAGCGCGCCGCGCACGCCGCCCCACCAGATCGCGATCATGAAGCCGCGCGACAGCCGCTGGCCCATGCGGAAGCGTGCGATCAGCGGGAACGACACCGCCAGCACCGCCCAGCGCGCGGCGAAGGCCGTCGCCACCATCACCGCCAGCATGGCGACCTCGGCCCAGCCGATCGTGCTGACCAGCCGCGGCATCGCCATCGCCGCCAGCAGGAACACCAGGCCGCTGGCCCAGTAGGCGACCTGGCTCCAGACGTCGAGCATGACCGGCCAGCTTTCCGGCGTCATGCGCGTGCGCCCCCAGGAGCCGACGAACAGCCCGGCCGCGACCACAGAGACCACCCCCGAAACGCCGATCACGGCCTCGGCGACGGCATAGGCCAGATAGGCCAGCGCCAGCGTGACCGTGACCTCGGCATAGCGCATGCCATGGAGATGCGGCAGGATCAGGCACGCCACCCAGGCACAGGCCACGCCGACGACCAGGCCGCCGGCCAGGTCGACGCTGAACATGAAGGTGACGTCGCCCCAGTCCGCCGCGCCGAGGTAGAGCGTCAGGTTGAAGAATATGGCATAGAGCGCGATGGCGGCGGCGTCGTTGAGCAGGCTTTCGCCCTCGATCAGGATGCCGAGCCGGCGCGGCGCACCGACATCGCGGAACAGGCCGACCACCGCCGACGGGTCGGTCGTGGCGACGATCGCGCCGATCAGCAGGCACACCGACAAGGCCAGGTCGAAGGCCATGCCCAGGCCGAAGCCGATGGCCAGCGTGGTCACAACGACGGCGACCACGGCGAGTACGAAGATCGCCCAGAAATCGTCGAGCAGCCGGCGCACGTTCAGCGCCAGCGCCACCTCGAACAGCAGTGTCGGCAGGAACAGATAGGTCAGTGCGTCGGACGGCAACGCGATGCCGCTCAACGCGTGCAGCAGCGTGCCGCCGAACCCGTCCGGCGACCAGGCGACGCCGAGCACGATGACCGAGCCCAGGGCCAGCCCGAACACCGCCAGCAGCACCGTGTGCGGCACGGCCAGCTGTTCGGCCAGCGGCTGCAGCACCGCCACCAGCAACAGCAGCAGCGCCACGGCAATGACCAGAAATGCGACCTCAGGCATCGGAACGCCGACCGGTCATGGGAAGCGAGGCCCCCTGTTCCACGACGTCGCGCAGCAGGCGCGGCAGGGATGGCTTACCGTCTCGCCCCGCGGCGGGCAATGACGGTCGCCGCGCCGGCCCGCGCCCATGCGCGGCCGCCGGGGCCGCGCGGCCGTTCACGCGATCGTATTCCGATGTGTGCGCACGCGGTGAGCCGGATCACACCACGCCCGCGCGCGGCGCCCAATCTCAGTCCCGATACCCCGCACAGGGCCGCGCCGGCCGCACGACACAGCGGCTCAGCAGGCGACGCCCGTCGGGGCGCGTACGGGAGAACTGCCATGCGCACCACGTCGAACGCCAGCCCATTCAATCCGTTCCGCGCGGCCGCGGCCGCCTTCGCCTTCGCCGGCGCAGCCGTCGTGTCGGCCGCTCCGGCATCCGCGCAGCAGATGCTGTGCGGCGAACGCGACGGCATCGTCTCGACTTTGTCGGACAGCTGGCACGA
The DNA here is from genome assembly GCA_041396705.1 of Alphaproteobacteria bacterium. NCBI lineage: Bacteria > Pseudomonadati > Pseudomonadota > Alphaproteobacteria > Alphaproteobacteria bacterium. The sequence goes on along the minus strand of JAWKYB010000012.1, from coordinate 4,935 downwards.
GGAACGCACCGCGATCGGACTGTCGAACACCGGCGCCGTCTACGAGGTGTTCAGCTCGCCCGACGGCACCTGGACCATTCTGCTGACCACACCCGACGGACCGACGTGCCTGGTCGGCGCCGGCGAGCACTGGGAAACCATGATGCTGCAGGTCGCCGGCGAGCCGGTCTGACGCCGGCCCGCGGCCATGCAAGCGACCGGCCGGCCCCCTTGCGAGGGGCCGGCCGGCTGAGCCTGCATCCGGTGGCTTAAGCCGCCTGGCGCACCTGTCGGGGGGTGACATGTGCGCGAACAGGCCCGTCCGGACGCAGGGTAATCATCGGCGCGGCCTGAACCGACGACGGGTCGTCGACGGTCACGTCGAACCGCTGCAGCGTCATCGCCATGATGATCAGCGCCTCGAAGATGGCGAAACGCGAGCCGAGGCAGTGGCGCGGCCCCTTGGCAAAGGGGAAATAGGCGAACTGGTCGTGGCGCGGCTCCAGGAAGCGCTCCGGCCGGAACCGTTCCGGATCGCCCCACAGTGCGGTGCGGTGATGCACCGCATAGGGGCACAGGATGACCGTCTGGTCCTTGGCCACCGCCAGGCTGCGGCCGTCGCTGAGCGGGATCCGCTCCGCCGCGTTGGCCTGCCGCGACAGGGTCCACACCGTCGGATGCACCCGCAGCGTCTCGTCGAGCACCGCGCGGCAGTATTTCAGCCGCTGCACGCTTTCCAGCGTCGGCGCGGAGCCGCCGAGCTCGCGGTCGATCTCCGCCAGCACCTGCTCGCGCACCGCCGGGTTGCGGCTCAGCTCCAGCCACACCCAGCACATGGCGTTCGCCGTGGTCTCGTGGCCGGCCAGGATGAACGACCGCACCTCGTCGACCAGGATCGACGGCTGGAACCCGCCGGCCTTCGGGTCGGAATAGGCCGCGATGAAGGCGTCGAGCAGGTCGTCCTGCGGGACGCCGGACTGGCGCCGCTCGGCGATCACCTTTTCCACCAGCTCGGCGATGACCGCGTGCGCCCTGGCGCAGGCCCGGTTGTGCGGGGTCGGAACCCACGGCGGCAGCGAGACGAACGACCACGCCCGCTTCTCGGCGTCGGCCAGCAGCGTCGCCAGCGCCTCGTACAGCGCCGCATACTCGCCGTCCATGCGATAGCCGAGCAGCGAACGCAGGATGATGTCGAGCGTCACCCGCGTCATCTCCGGCGCCAAGTCGCCGGCCCAGGCACGGGCCGGGAACGGACCACCGGCCCAACCACCGGCGGCCGCGCTCCCGGCCGATTCCGTCTGCGGGTCGGCACCGGCCCGGCCCGACCAGCGGTCCAGCATCTCGCCGGTGGCCGCCACCATCGCGCCCAGCAGGGCCGGCATCTTGCAGCCCTGAAAGGCCGGGTTGGCGACGCGCCGCTGGCGCAGCCAGCGCTCGCCCTCGACCATGAAGATGCCGCCGCCGAGCATGGGCTTCAGCGGGCCGTAGAATTTGGACTTGCGGTAATTCTGCCAGTTGTCCTGGAACACGTGGCGCAGCGCGGCGGGATCGTTGAGCATCAGCGCCTTGTGCCCGGCCAGGCTCAGCCCGACGGCCGGCCCGTGTCGGTTGGCCAGCCGCGCGAAGAATGCCAGCGGGTCGGCCCGCATCTGCGGCAGCACGCCGAGCAGCCAGTGGCCGCGCTCGAACGGCGGACTGGCCGGCGCGGCCGCCTCGGCAAGACCGGCCAGGCCGTTGCCGACGTCGCCGACGGTGGTATCGGCCATGACGCTATTCTCCCGGAATCATGTAGGCGGTGCCGTGCAGCTCGTCGCCGCGGTCGGCCGCCCCGCGCTTCTGGCCTGCATCCCGGGGGCGGTGGCGGGCGGACATCGCGTCGAGGTGGTACTCGCGCTCGAACTCGCAGAAGCGCTGTGCATCGCTGACCGAGCGCACGGCGTCGTCCAGCAGCTTCGCGGCCTGGCTCAGGCCGAGCTTGCGCAGCTCGCCCGAGAGATAGACCAGGCAATGCTGAACCGCCGCGGCCTCCTTCGACGGCGCCTTGTCGTCCGCAATAAGCCCGTTCAACGGATTGTCGAAATTCCTTGCGTCCATAATGCTTTACTCCGCTGCAATGGCCGGCACGTCGTCGCGGACGAGCACCGAGCCGACGATCTCGTTTCGCCGCCGGCAGGCGTCGAGGACCTGGTGGTTGATCAGGAAGCGACCTGCCAGCGCGGCGGTGACGCCGATGCGCTTGATCGCGGTTTTCCAGACCGGCTGGCAACCGATCCGGGGCAGCAGCCGGGCGATCCGCAGATCGTAGACCGTGACCACCTCGTCGATGCCCATCTCGAGGCAGTATTCGATCAGCCCGCAGAACAACTCGCCGGTGATGCGATGGATCTGCTGCGCCGAATGCTCGCCGTTGCCGTCGTCCTCGATGGCAAAGCGGCTGCATTCCCAGATGCGCGCCGAGCGCGGCACCGGCTCGCCGTCCATCAGCACCGAGAAGATGTCGGGCAGCATGTAGGGACCGGTGGTCGGCAACAGCCGCCAGGTCCCGATGACGCGCTCGGAATCGTCGAGCGCCAGGAAATAATACGGGCTCAGCGAGTCATAGCGATCGATCTCGCGGCCGTTGTCGACCGTGACATCCCATCCCATACGCTCGTAGAACACACGATAACGCAGCTCGAACATCTGCTGCATCAGGTCGCCGTAGGCCTGATAGTCGTACGGCGTCAGCACCCTGATCACCTGATCGCCTCCTTCCTGGTTTTGACCAGGATGGAAGCGCCGGCGCCGGGCTGGCGCTATCCGGGGAGTTCCCTATTGCAAGATAGGTGAATTCCTCGTTAGTCTAGCGGTTTGAGCCGGGTCCAGAGCTGACTGGAATCCTCGCTGGGCTCGAAGCGATCGGGCTCGATCAGCCCCAGCATATAGGCCTTGATCACGGCATGGACCGTCTTGTAGACGCCCAGTCGCGATCGCGCGCTCGCCAGCTGTTGCTCTACCGTTTTCTCTGAAAGCGATAATATCTGACTGATTTCCCAACAGGATTTGCCGGCGGACGTCCACGCCAGCACGTCGCGCTCGCGCTCCGTCAGCCTTGGCGGCGGTGCGGCCGGTCCGAAGTCCTGACGTTCGAGCAGATGCAGGTGGATCGCCTTGCCGAGGTGTTCGAGCTGCGGGACGATGGTCGGCAGCAGACGGTCGAACTCGCGGTCCGGCAGGTCGCTGGAGACGCTGAGCGTCGACATCACACGATACGGACCATGGATCGGGATGGTCATGCCGCGCTTGATGCCGAACTCGCTCGAATCGCGGAAGACCCGCTGCTCGCGCTCCTCGACATGGTCGACGATATCGCGCCAAAGCAGCGGATTGAGCGATTCGAAGGCGAGCCGGAATGTCGGGTCGCAGTTCTTCAGGTCTTCCTTGAGATAATGTGCGCTGAACTCGCGGGGAAAATTGGACAGATAGTCCTGGCGCCTTCCCGCCGGCGGGCGGACCGCCACGAAGGCGAAGCGGTTACACCCGAGGTCCTCGAATCTTCGCTCGAGCAGGCCCTCCAAACGATCCAAGGGCAGATCCTTCGGAATCGTTATGGCCTCCGTGAGCATCGCGATTCTCCGTCACGACTGAGCGGTGCGCCATGTTTGCACAGGCACACATTAAATTACATTACGCGCACGCAATGCGAATTGCCACCGTCGACTGAGTGTCTATAGTCCACGGGCTCAAGGTAAGATCGAATCCCGCGGTGACAAGCAGCACACCCTCGCGAACCCTGGACTGGCGAGTCTACCTGGTGCGGCCGGACAGTGCGCGAGTTGCGCGCCTGCCGCGGCGCAGCTGGCAGGCCCTGAAGGCCGGCACCGCCTCCCGTCCGGCATACGCCAACCATCCGGTCAGGATCGTCTACGCCTTCATGCTGGCCGACCGGGGCCGGCCGACGCTGCTGCTGGCCCTCGAGGGCTCGGTGTGGCGATTCGACACCGACGGCCGGGTCGACAACCGCGTACCGCCGTTCGACGACCGCCGCATCGGCCTGGAAAGTCCGTTCGCAGCCGACGTCCTGCCGCCGGAAGTGATCTGCACCGGCGACCGCTGGCAGCCCTGCGCCGCGATCCGGCAGGAGATCGAGCGCGAGATCTGGCCCGCCGGCGCGCCGTCGCTGGCACCCGCCGCGCCGGCTCCGGCGCGGGAACGGCCGCGGCCGACGCTGGAGGAGGCGCTGGCGGCGGTCGGCAAGGCCGGCATGGCCCGGACGATGAGCAGGCTGGTCGGCGAACTGGCGCTGACCCAGCCGACCACCGAAAAGCTGATGGCCGCCCTGGCCGTCGAGCCGGATTTCCTGCGCGATCTGATCCTGGCAGAAACCGCGAGCGCCGACGCGCTCGTGCACTGAGCGCGGCGAGCGCCCCCGGGGCGTTCAGCCGCCGAACCGCACCTTCAGTGCATCGAAGCCGCCCTGGAACACGCCGTCGCCGATCAGCTCCTCCAGCGCCTCGTCCTGGCCGGGCGGCGCATCGAATTCTGCGGTCCACTCGACATAGCTGCGGTCGCCGTCGGTGATCGGCACCAGCCGCAGGGTGGCGACGTAGTTCTCCACGCCCATCGGCGACTCCAGGATCGCGTAGGTGCAGGTGAATTCCGCATCGGAAAGCGTCAGCAGCTGCTCGCGGATCACGCCGCCGTCCTTCAGCGTGAAGTTGCGGACGCAGCCGACCTGGTCGGATGCCTTGCCGTCCTCGATCCGGCTCCTGGCGATCGCAGGGTGCCATTTCGGCAGCGCATTGAAGTCGCGGACCAGTGCCCAGACATCCTCCGGCGGAGCATTCAACACGCTGCTGGTGAACACGCTGACCATCGGACCGCACCCTCCCTCGCCGACCCCGCCGCCTACACGGCGGCCAGCGCGACATTAGGCAGATTCGGCCGGCCCGTCTGCGGCTTTCTGGCGGCGGGCGC